>JAJDDM010000021.1 GCA_029260315.1 Phycisphaerales bacterium
CGATCTCACCGTTGCCAGCGCGTCGGGTGCTGTCCTGACCGATCTGGACGGGCGGGAGTACATCGACTTTTCCGGCGGGATCGGGGTGATGAACGTGGGGCACTGCGATGAGGAGGTCGTCCGGGCGATCCGCGAGCAGGCGGGCGAGCTGCTGCACAGCGCGATCGCGGTGAGCACCTGCGAGAGATATGTGGCGCTCTGTGAGCGGCTTGTCGAGCTTTTCCCGCATGGGCAGAGCACCAAGGCGATGCTGGCGAACTCCGGGGCCGAGGCCGTGGAGAACTCGATCAAGATCGCTCGTCAGGCGACGGGTCGGTCGGCGGTGTTGTGCTATACCGGCGGATTCCATGGGCGGACGTACATGGCGGCGACGCTGACCTCGAAGATCGGCTACAAGGTCGGGTGCGGGCCGTTCGCGCCGGAGATCTACCGACTGCCGTTCCCCGTCGTGCGGCCCGGCGCCGGTGACTCTGCGCAGCGCGTTTCCGACGCGGAACTGAGGCGTCTGCGGGAGACGTTCGCCGACTCGGTCGCGCCGGGCGACATCGCCGCGATCATCATCGAACTGGTGCAGGGAGAGGGCGGATTCCATGTGGCGCCGGTCGAGTATGTTCGGGGCCTGCGGGAGATCTGCGACGAGCACGGCATCCTGCTGATTCTCGATGAGGTGCAGACGGGCTTCTGCCGGACGGGACGCTGGGCCGCGTACGAGCACTATGGTGTAACCCCGGATCTCTCGACCTGGGCGAAGTCACTCGGGGGCGGATTGCCTATCGCGGCGGTGCTCGGGCGGGCGGAGGTGATGGATCGGGTGACGCCGGGGACGCTCGGGGGGACGTATGGCGGCAACCCGGTCGCCTGTGCCGCGGCGCTGGCGACGATCCGGCGGATGGAGGAGTTGGATCTGAACGCGCGGGCGGAGCAGATCGGCGAGCGGGTTCGCACGCGGTTTGAGTCGATCGCGGCGCAGGTGCCGCAGGTGAGCGACGTGCGGGGACTGGGGGCGATGCTGGCGATGGAGTTCTCCGACGCCGAGGATCCGGACAGACCCGATGGAGGGTTGGTATCGCGGATCATCGGCGAGTGCCTCGAGCGGGGGCTGGTGGTGATTCCCGCCGGCGTCGCCGGGAATGTGCTGCGGGTGCTCGTGCCGCTGATCATTTCCGATGAGATACTCGACAAGGCCCTTCACATTCTCGAGTCGGCGGTGCTGCATTGTGCCGGCACGCCGACGCATGCCCACGCGAAAGGTCCAGCTTCATGATTCCGTTTGCCCTGGCCGGATTGCAACTGAATATCTCGGGTCGGCAGTCGAACCAGCCGCACATCTGCGATCGGATCGAGATGCTCATGCTCCTGTACCCGTGGGTGCAGATGGTCGTCGTGAGCGAACTGGCGACGTTCGGCGGGTGGACCGGGCACGCGATGACGATGCCGAGCGAGGTGGAGGACGTGTATCGGCGTCTGGCGGCCAAGCACCAGATCTGGCTCGTGCCGGGCTCGCTGTACGAGCAGACCGACGCGGGCATCTTCAACACGGCGCCGGTGATCAATCCCGGCGGGGAGGTCATCGCCCGGTATCGCAAGATGTTCCCGTTCCAGCCGTATGAGGCCGGCGTCAAGTCGGGGACCGAGTTCTGCGTGTTCGATGTCCCGAATGTCGGGCGGTTCGGCCTGAGCATCTGCTACGACATGTGGTTCCCCGAGACGTCTCGGACGCTGGCGGCGATGGGTGCCGAGGTCATCTTGCATCCGACGCTCACGCCGAGCATCGACCGCGATGTGGAGCTGTCGATCGTGCGGGCGACCGCGGCGATGAACCAGTGCTTCGTGATCGACGTCAACGGCCTGGGCGACGGCGGCAACGGGCGGTCGCTGCTGGTCTCGCCGACGGGCGACGTGCTGTTCCAGGCGGGCAGCAACGAGGAGATGCTGCCGATCGAGATCGACCTGGACCGGGTGCGCCGCTCTCGCGAGGTCGGGCTCAAGGGCCTGGGCCAGCCGCTGAAGAGCTTCCGCGATCGGGAGGTGGAGTTCGGCGTCTACTCCCGCGATTCTGGGGTCGCGGCGTACCTCGACACGCTCGGGCCGCTGGAGAAGATGGCGCGCGGATCGCGCGCGGGGTTGGATGCCGCGGCGCGAGGGGCGTCGCAGCATCACGAGGACCAGTCGCCGCCCGATCCCGCGTCTGCGCCGGCCCCGGCGAGCGTTCCCGAGTCGCAGCCGCCGGGGGGCGTGCAATGACGACAAACGACATGCCGCAACAGCACGGTTCGGCGGCCGGGCCCTACAGCGCGCCGCAACTCCGGATGGACACATGGAACGACTTTCAGGCGCGCTGCGCGTGGCTGAGCGAGTTCGCTCGCGATAATCGTGATCTGAGCGAGCCCCGCGCACTGGTCGCCGAGAGCTTCGAGCACCTTCGGGCGTTCGAGCTGTACTGGGCGTTTCCGGGTCCGGACCGGATGACCCACCTGGGCGAACTGCTGGCCCGCGGGGCGTATGGCGAGCTGGCGGCGGAGGCGCGGGAGCTCGCGCGGCTGCTGGTGGGGGATGCCTACCGCGGGCGCGTCGGAGTTCCCGAGGAGCCCCAGCGGCGCGATCGCGCGAGCGAGCAGGGCCGGGACGCCAGGCGGCCGCGGCCCGCGCCGATCAACAAGCCGTACTTCGAGGTGCTGGTCGTCGACGGGATCGACGCGTACGACCGCGAGGAGCTGCGCGAGGGGCTGCGGGCGTGCCAGCGCGATGACGACGAGTTCTACTACGAGATCGTCGCGGTGCCGACGCTCGAGGACGCGGTCATCGCGGTGCTGTTCAACTGGACGATCCAGGCGGTGTTCCTCCGGTATAACTACGCGTTTCGCACCGAGAACCGCCACCCGGCGTTCAAGCGATATCTGGACGTGATGGCCCGCGAGGGCATGCCCAACTGCTACGGGCTGGAGCGGAGCATCGAGCTGGGCAAGCTGATCAAGCGGCTGCGCCCGGAGATCGACCAATACCTCATCACCGATGCGCCGCTGGAGCGGGTCGCGGGGAATCTGGGCTCGGACTTCCGACGGGTCTTCTATCGTCTCGAGCAGTACATGGAGCAGCACCTGAGCATCCTCAAGGGGGTGCGGACACGGTTCGAGGCGCCGTTCTTCGATGCGCTGCGCAGATACAGCGCCAAGCCGACGGGCGTGTTCCACGCGCTGCCGATCGCGCGCGGCAAGTCCATGAGCAGCGGACACTGGGCCAAGGACCTGCTGGAGTTTTACGGGCCCAACATCTTCATGGCCGAGACCTCGGCGACCAGCGGCGGGCTGGACTCGCTCCTCCAGCCGCGCGGCCCGATCAAGCGGGCCCAGGACGCGGCGGCGCGGGCGTTCGGCGCCAAGCAGACCTACTTCGTGACCAACGGCACGTCAACGGCGAACAAGATCGTCTCGCAGGCGCTCATCCGCCCGGGCGACATCGTGCTGATCGATCGAGACTGTCACAAGTCGCACCATTACGCGATGGTGCTCGCCGGGGCGAGGCCGGTGTATCTGGAGTCTTATGCGCTGCCGCAGTACTCGATGTACGGGGCTGTGCCGCTGGCGGAGATCGAGCGTCAGTTGCTGACGCTGAAGGACGCGGGCAAGCTCGATCGCGTGCGGATGCTCATCCTGACCAACTGCACGTTCGACGGGCTGACCTACAACCCCGAGCGGGTGATGGAGCGCGTGCTGGCGATCAAGCCGGACATGATCTTCCTCTGGGACGAGGCGTGGTTCGCGTACGGGCGGTTCAACCCGACATTCCGGCGGCGCACGGCGATGGAAGGGGCGAGGCGGCTTCGGCGGAAGTACCGTTCGGCCGAGTACGCCGCGGCGCATCGGAATCATCGCTCCGGCGGGGCACAGCCGGACGATGGGGCGTCGGACAACGGGGTGGTGTTGGATCCGGACAGGGTGCGGATCCGGGTGTACGCGACGCAGTCGACGCACAAGTCGCTGACATCGCTGCGCCAGGGCTCGATGATCCACGTCTACGACGAGGACTTCGAGCAGGAGTCGGCCGACTCGTTCCGCGAGGCGTTCATGACCCACACGTCGACCTCGCCGAACTACCAGATCGTGGCGTCGCTCGATGTCGGCCGCCGGCAGACGGAACTGGAGGGCTTCGAGCTGGTCGAGCAGACGATCGGGCTTGCGATGACGCTCCGCCAACGCGTCAACGAGCATCCGGATATCTCACGGTTCTTCTCGGTCGTTCGTTCGGGCGACATGATCCCCAGCGAGTTTCGCCCGTCCGGCCTCGAGTATTACTACAGCGTGGAAGAGGGCTGGGGCCAGCTCGAGCGGGCGTACCGGATGGACGAGTTCGTGCTCGACCCGACGCGCGTAACGCTCTCGGTCGGCGCGACGGGGATGGACGGCGACACCTTCCGCCACCTGCTCATGGATCGGTTCGATATCCAGATCAACAAGACGTCGCGCAACACCGCGCTGTTCATGCCGAATATCGGCACGACGCGAGGGGACATCGCCTATCTCGTCGAGGTGCTCGCCGAGCTCTCGCGCGAGATCGCCGACCGGCTCTCGCTGGAGAGCGATACGGGGCTCTCGCGACACACGGCGCGGGTCGATTCGCTCGTCGAGGGGCCCCCGCTGCCGCACTTCAGCAGCTTCCACCCGGCGTTCCAGCCCGATGGCGATGCGACGCCCGAGGGCGACCTCCGCCGGGCATTCTTTCTCGCCTACGACAACGAGAACATCGGATGGGTCGATCTCGATCGGCGGACGCTGGCGGAGATCGAGCAGGGGCGCGAGTACGTCTCGGCGGCGTTCGTGACGCCGTACCCGCCGGGTTTTCCGATCCTGGTGCCCGGACAGATCCTGAGCCGGGACATCATCGCGTACCTGCTGGTCCTTGACGTCAAGGAGATCCACGGATACGACCCTGTGAAGGGTTTGCGTGTGTTTACCGAGCGAGCGCTGCATCGGGCGTCGATGAGCGGTTCCGTGGCGATGGGTATCGAAAGGACGTGAGATGGGGACCGGCGCACCGACTACCAGCGGATCGCATCAGAGAACGGAGCTCGCGTCGGCCCGCCGGCTCTTATCCGATCGCCCGGCGGGACGCAAGCCGCGGCGCCTACGCGGCGTCTCGGATATCCGGCGTTTTTTCTATCGCAACACCGAGCCGGTGTACTTCATCAGCGCCACGCCGTTCAATCTGCTGGGGATTGACGAGTGGGTGCGCGGCTTCACCTACATCAACGCGATCGATTGCTTCGACGGGATGCACCCAAACGTCTTCGTCCCGCCGGAGATCGAGCACGAGCCGTGGACCTCGATCGAGGACATCAACAACTATCTGCTGGCGCATCCGGCGGTCGCCGAGCTGATCGAGAAGCGCGGCCCGGGCGGAAAGGCCGTCTTCCTGATGTTCGACGAGAAGACCGAGGAGCTGTGCGAGCGGCTCGGGCTGGAGGTCTGCTTTCCCACCGCCGAGCTGCGCAACCGGATCGACGACAAGGTCGAGACGACGCGCATCGGCGACCGGGCGGGCGTCAGGTCGGTGCCCAACGTGCTGGCGAACGTCGACTCCTACGCCACGCTGCGAAAGGTCTCCGAGAAGCTGGGCGATGACCTGGTGATCCAGACCGCCTTCGGCGACTCCGGGCACACGACCTTCTTCGTCTCCAGCGAGGCGGACTTCGAGAAGCACGCCGACGAGATCGTCGAGGCGCCCGAGGTCAAGATCATGAAGCGGATCCGCTGCCGGGGCGCGGCCCTGGAGGCGTGCGTGACCCGGCGCGGCACGATCGTCGGCCCGCTCATGACCGAGCTCGTTGGCTTCGGCGAGCTGACGCCCTACCGGGGCGGGTGGTGCGGCAACGAGGTCTTCGCCGGCGCGTTCGATGTCGAGATGCGCAAGCAGGCCCGCGACGCCGCGGTCGCGTTCGGCGACGAGTTGGGGGCGATGGGCTACAAGGGATACTTCGAGCTCGATTTCCTGCTGGACGAGGACTCGGGCGAGGTCTATCTCGGCGAGTGCAACCCGCGGATCACCGGCGCGAGTTCGATGACCAATCTCGCGAGCTTCGCGCACGCAGATGCGCCGCTGTTCCTGTTCCATCTCTTGGAGTGGATGGATGTCGAGTTCGACCTTGATGTCGGCAAGCTCAACCGGCGCTGGGCCGACCCCGAGAACATCGACTCGTGGTCGCAGATGGTCATGAAGTACACCGACGACGACGTGCGAACGATCGAGTCGGTGCCGCCGTCGGGCATCTGGGAGATGGACGAGTCCGGCGAGATCCGCCACGTCCGCATGCAGACCCATCGCAGGACGGTGCAGTTCGAGAATCGCGCGTTCTTCCTACGGATCTCCGGGCGGGGCGACTACTGCTACAACGGCGCGGATCTGGGCATCCTCGTCAGCCCCGGGCGGTTCATGGACGATCAGTTCAAGCTCACCGATCGCGGCAGGGCCTGGGCACGAGCCATCCGCTCGAAGTTCGTCGGCGAGCCCATCGGGGCCGCCCAGCCCGAGGTCAAGGTGGAGCCCGGCTCGTTCAAGCTGCTATGACCGAAGTGGCCGGCGACACGTCCATCCGTTTTCGGGCCCTGCAAGGCGATATGCCCGGCGGGTCGTTGCGCGAGATCTTCGAGGAGTACTGGCCCGCGTATCGCAAGTGGATGCACAGAGCGAGCCCGCTTGCGCCCGCCGCGTGCCTCGCGGCCATGCGTGAGCATGTCCCAGAGATCCTACCGATCCACGAGTTGCTGGTGGAGTCGTTCGACGGCGACGAGGAGGTCGCGCGGTTTCTGACGATGTATGGCCCGCCGCGGGTCGTGCGGGGGTGCTCGCAGCTTGTGGTCGACGACGACGGGCCGCTGCTGCTGCGGAGCTATGACCATCATCCGCGGCTGTTCGATGGTCTGGTGCTCCACGCGCGATGGGGCGAGACGACGACGCTGTCGGTCACGGATTGTCTGTGGGGCGCGTTGGACGGCGTCAATGATCGGGGGCTGGCGGTCGCACTCGCGTTCGGAGGCAGGAACGCCATCGGGCCCGGTTTCGGCGCACCGCTCATGACGCGGTATCTGCTTGAGACCTGCGGCACGGTCGAGGAGGCGAAGGCCGCGCTCGCCCGCGTGCCGACGTACATGCCCTACACCTACGTCGTCGCCGACGCCAAGGGCAAGTTCGTGACCGCCCACGCCGGGCCCGATCGACCGACGCGGTTCGTCTCCCGCCGGACGTCGACCAACCACGATTCCGAGGGCGACTGGCCCGAGTACTGTCGGCATACCAGGAGCGTCGAGCGATTGCGCCGCCTGGAGTCGATGCTCGGGCCGGACGGTCCGCCGGCGACGGTGCAATCCTTTCTGCAGCCGCCGCTCTGGCGGGATGAGAGCCACGGGCCGTTGCGAACGCTGTACGTCGCGGCGTATCGCCCCGCGCGCGGGAGCCTGACCCTGCACTGGCCCGGGCACGCCGAGGCGTTTGGGATTGACGACTTCGAGGAGCGTGCGTTTCTGGCGTAGACGGGGCGTGCGCGTGGTACGGGTGACGCATTGCCGCGTTTGCCGGGCGATAGGTAGTAGTTGTGCGTATGCGAATGGCGAGATTGCTGAGGGCTTCGCCGCAATGCAACCGCCTTTGGGCCGTTGACATATACGACATGATGTCGTATACTGACGACTTCGTGTCGTAGATAGCGGGCACACGGGCGAGGAGTTGGACGTGCGGCAGTCTCTGGCCAACGCGGAACTGGCGGTGATGGAACTCCTGTGGGAGCACGATCGCCTGACGGCCCGCCAGATTCGCGAGAGGCTGTATCCGAGCGTCTCGCGGGCCCAGCACGGGACCGTGCAGCGGCTGCTCCAACGGCTCGAGGACAAGGGATTCGTCGAGCGGGATCGGGGGCTTGCGGTGCACCTGTTCTCGGCGGTCGTGTCGCGGGAGGCGTACGCCGGGGCTCAGTTGGAATCGCTTGCTGAGAAGCTGACGGGCGGCTCATTGGCACCGCTGATCACGCATCTGATGGAGCAGAAGCGGATCTCGGCGGGCGAGATCGCTCGTCTGCGCCGGATCCTGGGTGAGGCGGAGGAAGAGGCATGAGCGACGCGCTGACGCAGTTCGTCCTGAGCAACCTCCTCGTGTCGTCGATGCTTGCGATCGGCGCGTGGGGCGTGCATCGATCGGGCACCCGCCCATTCATTGCACATGTGCTGTGGTTGATAGTGCTGGTCAAGCTCGTGACGCCACCGGTGGTCTCGATTCCGGTCGTGTCGCTGCCGGAGATCGCGCCGTCCACGCTCGCGGCGGGTATCGGCGACGAGCACACGGCGAGCGCTTCGATCGAAGCCGTCGGACTCACGCCGACTGACGAGCGTGGGCCGGCGAGGACCATCCTCGCCCGCGAGTCCGAGATTGCGACTTGGAGCCCCTGGGCGATCGGCGCTCGCTTCGCTGTCGCCGTATTTTGGGTGGTGGGCAGCGCGTGCGTGCTTGCCTGGACCCTCGTGCGGATTGTTCGGTTCCATCGGCGACTGCGGGCGGCGTCGCGGGTGGCGTCGAGCGACCTCCAGCAGAGCGCCGCAGAGATCGCCCAGCGCCTTGGGTTGCGTCGGGCCCCCACCATCTTCACGGTGTCGGCGCGGATCTCGCCGCTGGTCTGGTGGGTCGGCGGGCGCGTGCGTGTGCTGATCCCCGAGGATCTGGTCCGCGCGTTGGACGCACGCGAGCTGCGCTGGATCCTGGCCCACGAGCTGGCGCACGTCCGCCGGCGGGACCATCTGGTCCGCTGGCTCGAGTGGCTGACCTGCGTGGCGTTCTGGTGGAACCCCGTGGCGTGGTGGGCCCGGCGGAACCTGCGCATCAACGAAGAGGTCTGTTGCGACGCGCTGGTGTTGGCGAGCTTTGAGGCGAGGGCCCAGAGCTACGCGGGCGCGTTGATGTCGGTTGTCGAATACCTCGCCCTGCCGGCGCTCCGCCCACCGGCCGTGGCCAGCGAGATCACCAGCGGCGGGCTGCTTGAAAGGAGACTCAGGATGATCGTTTCGATGGATCGTATGAAGAGGCGTTCGGGGTGGATTCGCGCGGGCGTCGCGGGTTTGGCGCTGGCGATCACGCCGCTGGGAATCGCGGCGTATGCGCCGGCGGACGATGATCCGGTCGCCGACGTGCTGCGCGACGGGGTGAGCTCCGGGGCGCTCTCAGCCGAGGAAGCTCGGGTCATCTTCGAGACGGCCGTGTTCCCGGGCTCTGAGATACATCACCTCATCGCCGACAAGTTGGCGCGGACCAACGAGGAGATCGAGAGGGCGGTCGAATCGGGGCGGATCACCCGTGACGAGGCCGACGCGAAGATGCGCGCCATGGATGCGCACATGCACGATGCGATGGAGATGGCGTTCGCGACCGAGGTTCTCGGGCTGACCAAGGGCGAGGCGCACCTTGCGCTAGCCAAGGCGAAGATCAATCGCGCCGTTGCCGCCGGCGAGCTCACCGCCGAGGAGGCCGAGAAGAAGCTGCACGAGATGCGCAGGGGGCTGGCCCTGGAGCGCGAGCACGAGGCTCACTTGGAGAAGGCCGCGCAGGAGATCCGCCGGAAGGTCGAGGCGGGCGAGATGACGCCCGAGGAGGGGCGGGCCAGGATGGCTCAGATCAGGAACGGCGTCGAGCGCCGCGTGCGATACCGCGCCGCGTCGGAGGAGATCAAGGCCCTTGTCGCAGCCGGGAGGATCACCGACGTGGAGGCGACAGCACGTCTCCAGGAGCTTCGGGCTCGCATGGCCGCCGCGTCGGGGCGCACCGATATCGACTGGGAGGGCGTCAAGCGTCGGATCGAGGGCGCGGTCGAGCGCGGCGACATGACCCGCGCCGAGGCCGACGCGACGTATAAGAAGTTGCGCGAGCGAGTTGCACGCGCCGAGCAGGATCGTGCCGAGGGCCATCGCGATGACCGCGGCGACCGGGACGTGCGCGGTGACCGGCACGACCACGATGGTATTCGGATTCGCGGCAGGATTACCGAGGTCGGCAGAGGCAGCATCGTCGTCGCGCTCGAGCGGCGCGGCGAAGTCCAGGTCGTCGCGACCGACCGGACCAGAATCACCCGCAACGGCGAGCGGGCCCGCCTGAGCGATCTCCACGTCGGCGATGGCGTCGGCATCTCGGGTGTCGCCGACCGCACGCGCGACCATGTGGTGATCAGGGCTCGGGAGATCCACGCCCGGGGACGCTGAGGCTATTCGTCGTGGTGATGTCGGATTGGTGAGTGACTCGCACAATCCTCCCGCCAATCTCGTGCAAGTGCAAACGTCCCTCTCCCCGCGCTGTGGGGGGAGGGGTCTTTGTTTGAGGGAAGGACACTGTCGCGTGTTGAACGCCGATCTGTGAGAGCTCGATTCTTCAATCGGCCGCGCCTCGGATCGCTCATTCAGCGGTGGAGTTGTGCTCCTCAGACTCCAGAGGATTTCTGAGCACTGTCGCGCCCTTTGGCACGGCCTTATCGGGCATCGCTCGTTCTCAATCGTGCGGACCGATCGCCCGATACGTTCGCGAAGACCCGGCCGATCGCTCCTGGTCGAGCAACTGATCAAGAGGAGTCCGCCATGACGACGCAGACGCTCGCGATGCTCTCGCTGCTTGTCGCTCCCGCGCAGGAGCCGCATCCGGCGATCCAGCCGAGGCTGACAGAGGTCGCCGATCATCGCGTGACAACGCTCGCCGGCGAGGACGAGAGCTTCGGCTTCAACGAGCCGGGGCTCCGCCTCACGTTCGATCTGAATCTCCGCCCGGGCTACCGGTTCGCGGCGTTCAAGAGCGAGGACGCGGAGGTCGTTGCGAGAGACTCGACGGGCGCCGATCTGAGCGTGCTCGAAGAGGGCGCCTTCGGCCCGCCCGAACACTTCGAGGCAATCGCGACGTGGGGCGAGGAAGGAATGCTGTATGAATCGTTCACGCTCCGCCTCAGCCAGCCCGCTCGCTCGGCGGAGACCTTCAGCGTCGACGCGACGATCCCCGTGGCCGTCTACGCCGGCACAAAGACCCACGAGATGCAAGTCGGCGAGAAGCGAACGGGACTGACGCCTGCTGTCTTCGGCCGCGATGCGACGATCCAACTGCGATCGACGAATGGGGCGACCGCCGTGACGATCATTCCGGGCACGCTGAAGGACGCGATCGACAAGATCGAGTTGATCCTCGCCGACGGCGAGCCCGTCGACTCGACCAGCACCATGTGGAACGACGCCTCGGCGGAGTATGCCTTCCCGGGTGAGGTTCCCTCCTCGGCACGGGTTCGGATCACCTCGCGGCGAGACTTCCATGTCGTGCCGATGCGGGTCCAGATCCGGGACATGCGGCTTCCCTAGCGACTCGTGGCTCGGCGCCGCATTCTCATCTCCGCGTCGTTCAGAAATCGTCGCTGGAACTTCGACCAAGCCCGTATCCTGTGGACATGGCCCATCTCCGTCTCAGAACAATCGGTCGCGGGGCAACCGGGTTCGGAGACCCGGCACTGATAACGATGCTGGCGTCGCTGCTGATCGCGGCGGGGTTGGTCGTTGCTCTGGTAGCCATGGCGTCGCCCGCCAAAGGAGATCCTCCGCTGCGGCTGCGGTGTGCCGCGGTGCTCCGCCCCGCGATGGAACAGATCACCCGGGACTATGAGCGAGAGCGGGGCGTCCAGATCCTGGCCCAGTATGGGGGCTCCGGGCACCTGCTGGGCGGCCTTCAGATCAGCCATCATGGCGACCTGTTCATGCCGGCCGACGAGAGCTATCTCGACGCGGCCGGAGAACTCGTGGTTCAGAGGACACCGGTGGTGATGCTGAGGTCGGTCCTCGCGGTGGCCCGCGGAAATCCGCTGGGGGTTAGCTCACTGGCCGACCTGTCTCGGCCTGATGTGCGCGTGGGCCTTGCGGATCCGGATGGGGCGTCGATCGGCAAGCTGTCACGCGAGGCGCTCCAGGATGAGGGGCTTTGGGAGCACACTCTTCGCGCGGTCCTGGTCTTCAAGCCGACCGTGAGCGAGATCGCGGCGGACTTGGCGATCGGCGCTATCGACGCGACCATCCTTTGGAACCAGACCGCAGCATCGATCGACGCCATCGAGGCGGTTTCAGATCCGGCGCTCTCACGCCGGCGAGGCGTCGTCTCGATCGGCCTGCTCAGGGCGTCGACCCGACCGGAGGAGGCCAAGCTGTTCGCAGCGTATGTCGCCGGGCCTGCCCGGATCCGATTCGAAGAGTTCGGATACACACTCGGAGGCGATCCGTGACGCTCTCTCGCCCGCGCGACGGGCTGTTTCACCTCTCGATCATGTCGCTGGCCTTGGCGTACGCGCTGCTCGTCCTGCTCCTGCTCGGCGCGATGGCCCTGCGGACCGATCTCGCCTCGATCTCGTCGATCCTCAGCGATCAGGCCATTCGGCGGGCAACGCTGCTGAGCCTGACGACCAGCACGCTCTCGATGGTGATCGCGCTGTGGATCGCCGTGCCCACGGCGTACCTGCTCAGTCGCTACGAGTTCTTCGGACGCCGGCTGGTGGATGCGCTGGTCGACGTGCCGATCGCGTTGCCGCCGCTGGTCGTGGGGCTGGGGCTGCTCATTCTCTTTCGAACGCCCGCGGGCGCGTTCTTTGAGTCTCGCCTGTTCGCGGTCAGCTACGAGATTCCCGCGATCGTCCTGGCCCAGGTCGTCGTCGCGACGGCCTTCGCGATCCGCACGATGCGAGCGACGTTCGACCAGATCGATCCGCGCCACGAGGACGTCGCCCGAACGCTCGGCATGAGCCGGGGGCGGGCGTTTCGGACGATCACGCTGCCGGAGGCGCGCAAGGGCGTCGTCGCGGCAGGCACCATCGCCTGGGCGCGCTCGCTGGGTGAGTTCGGCCCGATCCTGGTCTTCGCCGGGGCGACGCGGATGAAGACCGAGGTCCTCCCCACGACGATCTACCTCGAACTGAGCACCGGCGAACTCGGACGAGCCATGGGCGTCGCGGTTCTCATGGTCGCCCTGGCCCTCGCGGCGCTGATCGTCGCCAAGCTCTGCGGCGCGACGGGCGTGTCGCGATAGAATCAGCCGATGATCCGCCTCGACAGCGTCTCGCTGACCCGCGGCTCGTTCTCTCTGCGAGAGATCACGCTGACCGTGCCGAGCGGGGCCTACGGCGTGCTCATGGGCTCCACCGCCAGCGGCAAGACCACCATCCTCGAAGCCATCTGCGGTTTGCGGAGTATCTCCTCCGGAAAGATCCGCCTCGACGGTCGCTCGGTCGATCTGGAGGATCCCGCCAAGCGCGGCGTGGGGTTCGTGCCGCAGGATGCCGCGATCTTTCCGACGATGACCGTCCGTCGTCAGATCGAGCTGCCGATGCGGGTGCGACATTGGCGGCGGGCGCGGGTGCGTGAGCGGGTCGAGCGGCTCGCGGACATGCTCGCGATCGAGCACCTGCTGGGTCGCAGGGCCCGGGGCCTGAGCGGGGGCGAGCGCCAGCGGGTCGCCTTGGCCCGGGCGCTGTCGTTCGGGCCGACGGTCCTGCTGCTCGACGAGCCGATGAGCGCCCTCGACGACGACACCCGCGAGCAGCTCTACGGATCGCTCGAGGCCGTCCGTGAGGAGACAGGCGTGACCGCGCTGCACGTCACGCACAGCGCCAACGAGGCGGCCCGCCTGGGCGATGTGATCCTGCGCCTGGAGGATGGTCACGTCCGGCGCGTGGGCTCGCCGCACGAGCGGCCGCTGGGATCGGTCCAGAGCATCGCACGGGGTATCGACGCCTGAGCAATCAACCGTTCGTGCTCAGGGTTGACCGACACGCTGTACGACGACCCATTCCCCCCGCTTGCCATTCGAGTAGTTGAACCCCGACACGGTCGCGCGAGTCTCCAGATCCTCGCGCGTCTCCGCGACGGAGTTCGGCAGGACGACGAGCCCGTTCGGGTGCTCTTCGACCCACACATCGAGCTGGTCGGCGTCGATCCGCTCGATCCTGCCCCTGGTATGGAAGATCAGGCTGTCCTCGTGGAAGCCGACCGACGCGACGGGGCGTGTTCGCTGCGGATCCAGCCTGTGGATCGCGTCGTCGAGGCGTTTGCTGACGAACGGGATCGGGCCGTTCGGCAGAACGACTCCCAGCAGGGACACGATGCAGATGCCGCCCAGTGCCAGCGCGAAGATCTGCGCCTGCTTGAGGTCGCCTCGACGAACGAGCACGAAGGACACCATCCAGAGAGCAATCGACGCGAGCGTGGCGACGATAATCAGAACCCAAAGCAAAGCCCCCGTCGGCCTCACGAGGATCGCCATGACCAGCGGCCCCAGCGCAAGGACGCCTAGGCCGCAGAGAGCCCACGCGAGCACGCCGAGGCGGGCGACGCCGCGATCGAGCCCGTCGACGAATCCGCCGCCGACCGCGTAAATACAGCGAGCTGTGAGCAGCGCGAGCGCAGGATAGAGCGGCATCGTGTAATGCGGCAGCTTCGTGCTCACCAACTCGAAGACGATCCAGCTCGGAATGAGCCATGCGAGCAGGAGCAGCTCACCCGCGTACTCGCCACGAGCCCGCAGCCGTGGGAGACGCCGCACGACGCTGAGCGCCTTGGCGACCGGGCCGCTCCGCTGCGACTCTCGCTCCGGCAATCGCAGATTCCGGGCGACCGCCCGCCAGACCGCCGCCCCCAGCAGCATCGCCCCAGGCAGGAACAGCGCGAACGCCAGCAGCGTGTGATACCCCGGCGGGCCGCTGTGTCCCTCCTTGGGCGTGAGGCTCCTGCCGAGGATCTCGTCCGAGACGATCGACCAGTACTTGGCGAAGCCGACCTCGGACCCCACGAGCAGCACCCACGGCACCACCATCACAACGACGACCCCGATCCCGATGAGGGGCCGCAATCGCAATGTCCATCGCCAGGACCGCGTCCACCAACAGAGTGAGAGAACCGCCAGCCCCCCCACCATCGGCGTGATCGGCCCCTTGGTCAGCACGCCCGCTCCAACGACGACCCAAAGAAAGAGCACACGTCGCCAAGGCTGCGCTCGCTCGCGATCGCACCAGACCGTCGCCAGAATCCACATCGCCAGTGTCGTCCACATGACCAGAACCTGGTCCGCCCTGGCCTGGCGGGCTTCCCACGCGAAGATTGGCGCCACGGCGAGCAGAAACCCCGCCAGCAACCCCGTCCGCGCCCCAAAAACTCCCGGAAACAGCGCACACCCGATCCGCCACGTCGCCAGGACCGTCACGATCGTCGCCAGCAGCGATGGGATGCGGTACATCCAGATCGCGTCGTGTGCCGAGTCCCAGCCGCTCAGCACGCCCGCGCTGGTCGCCTGCATCCAGTAGATCATCGGCGGCTTGTTCAGCCGCTCGCGCTCCTGGATCCGCGGCACAACCCAGCCGCGGACCGAATACGATTCCATCATCTGACGGCTCGCCTGCGCGAACCGGGCCTCATCACGATCGATCGTCGGCAGCGAGAAAAACCCCGGGATGAACAGCAGCGAGCACCAGGCGATGAGCGTCAATCCGCCCGTCGGCGAGCCGAACCAGCCGCGCGATCGCTCCGAGGACTCGCCTGTTGCGCCCGATCCCATGAGCCGCGACTATAACGCCCGCCCCGCGCGGCGATGGCTGATGCCGGGCCTGTTGGGGCTGGCGGCGCTGGCGTTCATCCCGTTCGACGGCATGGTCAGCCGTGCGGCGATCGCCGCCAAGGACGACCTCGGCGGGGATATCAAGCGGGCCCTGGAGACCTGGCAGCAGTTCGGCGACCTTGGCACGGTCGTCTTCGTGCTCATCCTGATCGCTCTGCTGGACCCGGGTCGCCTTCGCAGTTGCCTGCGATTGGTCGTCGCCGCGGGTCTGACGTTTCTGGTGGTGCAGGGCATGAAGATGGCGATCGGACGTCCGCGTCCGCAGTTCGAAGATTCGCTCGCCTTTCTTTTCCCGTGGGGCACCTACACACTCAGCCCCGAGCTCGGGCCCCGCCACGCCTGGGAGATCGGCTCGGGCATCTCCTCGGACTTGTGGTCGATGCCCTCGAGCCATACCGCCGCGGCGGTCGTGCTGGGCATGTTCCTCACTTGGCTCTATCCTCGCCTGCGTCCGTTGATGTGGGCGCTGATCGCGATCGTCGGGGTGTCGCGTGTCCTGCTGGGGGCGCATTACCCCAGCGACGTGGTCATGGGTGCCGCGGTCGCGCTGCTCATCTGCCGAGTTGTCTATCCGAGGGGCCGTCCGTTTATGTCGAGTTCTGAGCGTGAGCCGTCTGAACAAGCCGAGCACCCGCGGCGAGCAAGGTCATCGCTGCACAAAGGCTTCATCATCGGGGCAGCGCTGATCGGGATGATCGGCGGCGGCGCGGTGCTCTGGCACAAGGTCATCCGCCATGAGCTCTTCCCCCGCAACTTCGGCGTCGTCGTCGAGGACAGGATCTACCGCTCTGGGCGGCTGACCGAACGAGCAATGCGCTCGCTCATCGAGCAGCGTCAGATCAAGACGATCCTCGATCTCGGGGCGTTCGATCCCGACTCCGAGCGTGAGGCGTGGACCCAGGCGATCGCCGAGGACATGGGGGTAAACCGCTTCCGTTTCAACCTCATCGGCGACGGCACGGGCAACCCGAACTACTACGTCCAGGCGCTGCGCATGATGACCGATGAGAGAGCGTGGCCGATGCTGGTCAACTGCGGCGCGGGCTCGGAACGCACCAGCGTCGCGGTCATGCTCTACAAGAATCTCGTCGAGAGCGAGCCGATGCAGGAGACCTATCCGGAGACGTTTGATTTCAAGCACGACCGCGAGGATTGGGAGATGCTCGCGTACCTCGCGGACTGGCGCGAGGCGATCATCGAGTCTTACAGGATGGGCGAGCCGATTGCGGGGTTCGATCCCGTGCCGTATCCGCTTGATCAACCTGATTCCTAACGAGCCGCGACCGTGCGAGCGCTTCGCGTCAACTGGCGGAGAACTCGAACAGATGCGGATGACCGAGTGACGTGCCACCAGCCGTGGCTTTGCACGGCTGGTGCTTCTGGGAGAGCGCCATGAAGCACCAACCGCTCAAAGCAGCGGTTGGTGGCACGACGCTGGACACGCGCAAGCATCCTGCCGCGAAGCACTTGTGGCAAACGACGCAAATGGCTCGTGAGGGAGCGGTTTCGCCAGTGCAATCGACGGTCCCACGCTCCCTCACGGTCGCGGCTCGTGAGAGTCATTCATCCAATCGCTTGATGCGGATGCTGCGAAACTCCACCGGGTCGCCGTGCCCCGCGAAGCCGAAGAAGCCGCGGGTGCGATCTCTGCCGGTGTGGCGGCTCTCGCCGTGCAGGAACTCGTCGATCTCTGCGATGTCCCGATCGAGGATGCGCGTGCCGTTCAGCTCGACCGTGATCCGCGAGCCCTTGACGGTCACCTCCTGGAAGTTCCACTCGCCGGGCTCTCGCAGATAGCCGCGATGGGCCGGGGCCTGGGCGTAGACGCTCCCGTGGTATTGGCGCGGATCGAGATTCGCGTACTTGGGATGCTCGTTGTCGAGCACCTGGAGCTCGCACATCCCGGCGTAGGCCGGGTCGCCCTCTCCGGGATAGCGGATCGCCAGCCCGTTGTTCCCGCCGGGCGGCAGCTTGAACTCGAAACGGACGGTGAAGTCGCCGTACTCATCGCTCGTGAACAGGTTGCCTCCCGAGCCGGCTTTGCAGCGAAGGGCGTGGTCGACGATCTCGTAGCCGTCGGTCGCTCCCTGCCAGCCCTCGAAGTCGCGGCCGTTGAAAATCGTCTCGAAGCCGTCCGCGACCCTCGACCACAGGATCCGGTTCGCCTCGGCGGGCTCGATCTGGCGAATGAAAATGTCCCGCCAGCGGATCTCCCCGCCGTGGGTCTGGAGCTGGATCGGCCCCTCGCGAGGCACGGGGCGGGTCCGATCGAAGTAGTTCTCCAGCCTCGCATGATGGACAACCATCATGCCATTGAGCCAGACGCTGGCCCGCTCGCCGGCCATGAGCACGCGGGCGTGGTTCCACTCGCCGAAGGGCCTGTCGGCGAGCACGAGGGGGTCCTTGCCCGGCAACCCCGGCGAGTTGTTCCAGAGCCCGCCGGAGCCCTTGTCGGCCCCGATGTTCCACTTGCCGCTCTCCTCGCGCGTGTCCCAGATCTGGATCTGGGGACATCCACGGAGGTATATGCCTGAATCAGCCATGGGCACAGTCTGGTATTCCAAGACGAGTTCAAAGTCGCCGTAGTTGTCATCGGTCGTCAGGAAGAGCCCTTCGCCGTCGTTGACCAGTTCGCCGAGTTCAACAGACCAATGGGCGTGGATGTCCTTGAGGCTGGCCGATTTCTTGGCCTCCAGGTTCTCTGGCGAGAGGGCCATCCAAGTGCGCGGATCCTCCGTGCCGGCCCCCCACCATCCGGTCAGATCCTGGCTATTGAAAAGAGGCGTAAAGCCCGGGGGAGCGGATTCGGGGTTCGCAAGGGTTGAGGTGGCGACAACGAGAATCTGCATCATTGAGGCGAGCATGGGGCCCTCCGACAGGTCGTCGCAGACCATATCCACCGGCCATGCATCGCGATGCACTCAGGGCTTCTCGGACCGGGGAAAACCCGACCAGATTGTCCCAGAAGGCTGGAACCCCGCCGAAAAAACGCCGTATCGCCCAAGGGGAAGAGTCTGGGGTTGTAATCTCCGCGCGGCAACTCGCCTCCCGGAGAGTCGGGAGGAAGCTCGGGTGACCGACAATGCCGATCGACGGAGAAGACTGGAGCGTCTGCTCGACATCGCTTGTGCCTCCCAGGGGTGGTCCAAGCGGCGTCTTGCCAAGGCGCTGGGGCGGGATCCGACCAAGCTCGTTCCCGAGAGTGGTAATCCCAAGCTCGACTTCGTTGTGGCACTGGCAGAACTGCTCGGCACGCCGGTGGGCGATGTCGTGGCGTTCATCGTGGGGCCTGCGGGCGAGATGACGAGCCACCAGACCAGATCCGGATTCGACGCGTTGGACGCCCACGCGATGGAGGCCCACGAACGCGGGGCCTTCCAGGAGATGGCGGATCTGGCGTGCCGGGCGCAGGCGGTGGCGCGGACGCCCGAGCAGTTCGCCCTCGCGTGCAATCGCGAGTATGGCGGCTGGGACGGGCTGGGGCGCTATCAGAACGCGCTGGAGGCGATTCGCAAGGGGTTGGAGCACGGGCCGCTGCCGCGTTGGCAAGCGCTGATGATGCGGTCGAATCTTGCGAATGCCCATTACTCGCTGTGGAATCTGACCGAGGCGAGGACGATCGCCGGGGAGATCATCGAGGATCTTTCGTCGCGCGAGTTCGAGCATCCGAATGATGAACTGACCTTGGCGTTTGCGTTCTATGTGCGGGGCAACGCTCGTCGGCGAATGCTGCACACGGGAGTGAGCGACGGACGAGCGATCGCCGGCGTAGCCAGGGACGACCTTGTGCGGGCACGGGACGAGTACAAGCGCCTCGCGGAAGAGGACGACAACGATTCCTTCGCCGCGGTGGCGCACACCTGCGAAGGGGGCCTGCTCGAAGTTAGTGTTGAGATCGGTTCGATCGGCGCTCGTGAAGCCGTCGATCGCGTGCTTGCGACGCTTGACGGCGCGGTGGACATTGAGTCCGGCGTGTCGGGCGAATGGCTGGAGAGCTACGGCTGGTGGTGCGTGGTGGGCGCGAACATCGCGCTTGCGCACCTGGATGCCGAGGCAGCGCAGCAGCCGGTCGCCGTGCTGACCAATAAGGCCCATGACATCGCGACGCAGCTCGATAACTGGGCACTGCGCGAGCGTGTGTTTACGCTCGAACACGCCCGCCGGCGGAGCGGGCCTACGTCGCAGGTCAATGAGGGGCCCTGGCTGATCGACAGCGAGGACATTGGTGTGCTTGTCGGAACCATGGGACGGTTTCCGACGTTCCGAGCGACCGGATGGCGAATACTTGAGTCCGCGGGATTTGTTTCGTGACCTGGGGGATGATGTGATGACTCTTCGGATGGCGATGATGGTTGGGCTGGCGGCGGGCGGCGCAATGGCCGACCCGCCGATTCCGCCGAATCCGCCGGTGCAGCACACCAATCAGGGACGCAACGTCGATCAGCGTCCCATCGACATCGCGCCCAAGCCCTTGATTCCCATTCTTTCCGACGGCATCCAACGGGGCATCTGGGATCCCACCATCGATCCCTATTCGCAGCGAACCGAGAGGCTCCGGGCGCCAGACCTGCCGGGCGTCCCGATCGTTGGGGCCGATGGCGACGCCGGCTCGTTCTCGGTGACGCCCGCGCCCTCGACGCTTGGTCTGCTGGCCTTGGGCGGGCTTGCGCTCGGGCGGCGACGGCGATAGGCGCGAGATCCCGGGGCGGATCGGCGATACGCTTGGGCGTTGCGTGAACACGAGATATTCGGGCGTGCGAGCGAGCTGTCGGGTGATCGACGGCCGTTTGTGCTTATCACCGTTGTGGATGCCAAGGGGAGCACGCCGCGGAATCCTGGCGCGCGGATGATCTGGACGCCCGGCGAGGGCTTCGTGGGCACCGTCGGCGGCGGGCAGTTCGAGGATCTGGTCAAGGATGCTGCCGAGGCGTGCTTCGAGTCGCGGTCGAGCCGGATCGAGAAGTTTGTGCTCGGGGCGGATGCCGATCAGTGCTGCGGCGGGACAATCGACGTGTTCGTCGAGTACATCGGGCCGCGCCAGCGGGTGGTGATCTTTGGGGCCGGGCACGTCTCGTACGCGCTCGCCGGGCTGCTTCGGCCGTCGGCGTTGGAGGTCGTCATCGTCGACGATCGGGGCGAGTGGAATACCGAGGAGCGGTTCGCGGGCTGCCGGCGGGAGCTCGACTTCGACGTGGGGATCCGGATCTGCAAGGAGCGGCCGGAGGCGACGATGGCGTGCGTGATGACATGCTCGCACGATCGGGACTTTGAGCTGATCCGCGAGCTGCTCGAGGGGCCGCCGGCGTATGTGGGGCTGATCGGGTCGCGCAGCAAGCGGGCGTGCTTTCTGAGCCGTCTGAGCGGGGCGGGCGTGAGTGCCGAGGCGATCGAGCGGATGCGCTGCCCGATGGGCGTGGGCAACACGGGCAAGGAGCCGGAGCTCGTTGCGATCTCGATCGCGAGCGAGCTGCTGATGAGGTCGCATGAGCTCGCGTCGCTCTGAGGTTGTTCTGGTGCTCGGCGCGGGGCGGGGCAGGCGGATGGGCACGCCGAAGGCGCTCATGGCCGTCGCGGGCGTGCCCTGGTGGGAGCGTCAGGTCGAAGCGATTCGCCGGGCGGGTCGAGAGTCCGTGTGGGTTGTCTCGGAGACTGTGCGTGACGCGATCGGCGCTGGGTTGGAGTTTCGGGGGACTGTTGTGACGGGCGACCCCGATGCTCCGATGTTTGAGAGCTTTCTGCATGGCATCGACGCGATCGCCTCGCGAGGGCCGTCTGTTGTGTTCGTGCTGCCGGTGGACGTGCCGCTCGCTGACGGACGGGTGCTCGATGTGTTGGGCGCGGCGGGGGACGTTGTTGTGCCCTGCTTCGACGGGGCGCACGGCCATCCGATCTCGCTGCGGTGGGCGTGGCTGCGCGACGCGCTGGCCGATCGCTCTGTCGAGCGGCTGGATGAGTTGACTTCGGGCGATCGAACGCTGGTGGAGGTGGACGATCCGCGCGTGGCGATGAACCTCAACCGCCCGGCAGACGTGCGGGCCTTTGAGATCTGGCTGGAAAACAACGGGCGGTAAACGTGAGGGCGGGTCAGCGCCGGTAGGTGATGCGTGCCTTGTTGAGGTCGTAGGGGCTCATCTCGACGGTGACGGTGTCACCGGGGAGGATGCGGATGCGGTGCTTGCGCATCTTGCCGGAGAGGTACGCGAGAACCTCTGTTTTCTGCTCATCGGGAAGTCGAACGCGGAACATCGTGTTCGGTAGGGCGGCGGTGACCACCGCGTCGAGCGTGAACTTTTCATCCTGGTTCGACATAGACCCCTGCTGCTCCTGATCGGGCGAACGCCGCCCTTGCATCCGGCCTCCTCGAAGGCCGGGAGTATGAACCCGACACAACGCCAACATATTCCCAACACGGGACTATATGCCCGGGTGGCGCCATGGGCGCTCGGACTCGGAACTCGCGTCACCGGCGTGGTGGGTAGGAGCATACCCGATCCGAGGGCGCGGCGTCACGTTCGCGTGGCGAGATGAGCGATTCGGCGTAGGATCCGGCGGGAGCACGCATGCGGGCAGCCGGCGGATGGCATTCGATTCGGTACAGCCTCCGCAAGGCACGCGAGGCCGGGGGGATGCGCAGGCTGGTCGGGGCCCTGCGCTCGCCCAACGCCTGCAAGACTTGTGCGCTGGGGATGGGCGGGCAGCGCGGCGGGATGGTCAACGAGGCGGGGCACTTCCCGGAGGTCTGCAAGAAGTCCATCCAGGCGATGGCCGCGGACATGCAGGGGCGGGTGAAGGCGGAACTGTTCGCGGAGAACGACTTCGATCGTCTGAGCCGATGGACGCCGCGGGAGTTGGAATCCGCCGGGCGGCTGGTTGAGCCGCTGTATGCCGGGGAGGGCGATCGGACGTATCGCGCGATTGGCTGGGACCAGGCGATCGAGCGGGTGGCCGAGGCGATGCGGAGCACGCCGGCGGAGGAGAGCTTCTTCTATTTCAGCGGCAGGAGCTCCAACGAGGCGGGGTTCCTGCTTCAACTGGTTGCGCGGCTCTACGGCACGAACAACGTCAACAACTGCTCATTCTTCTGCCACCAGGCATCGGGGGTGGGCCTGGCGAGCGTGACGGGCTCTGGCACGGCGACGGTCGTGCTGGAGGATCTGGAGCGCTGCGACACCGTCGTGCTCATCGGGGGCAACCCGGCGTCGAACCACCCGCGGTTCATGCGCTCGCTCATGCAGGTCCGGCGTCGCGGCGGCAAGGTCATTGTGATCAATCCGCTGCGCGAGCTGGGGCTGGTGCGGTTCAGTGTGCCGAGCGATGTGCGGAGCCTGCTGTTCGGCTCGAAGATCGCCGATGAGTATGTCCAGCCGCATATCGGCGGGGATATCGCGCTGCTGAGCGGGATCGCCAAGGCGGTCGTCGAGGCGGGGGGCGAGGATCGAGCATTCCTTGAGGGCTCGTGCGAGGGGTGGGACTCGCTGAGGAGCCTGCTCGAGTCGCAGTCGTGGGAGTCACTCGCGGGCGCGTCGGGCGTCGATGTCGAGACCATGCGACGTGTTGCGATGATGCTCCGCGAGAGCCAGCGGACGATCTTCTGCTGGACCATGGGGATCACGCACCACGAGCACGGTGTGCAGAACGTGCAGGCAATCGCGAATCTCGCGCTCATTCGGGGCATGGTCGGCAAGGAGGGGGCCGGCTTGCTGCCCTTGCGAGGGCATTCCAACGTGCAGGGGATCGGCTCGATCGGGGCGGTGCCGCGGCTGAAGGAGCGGGTGCTCGGCGCGATGGAAGAACGATTCGGCGTGCGTCTGCCGCAGAGCGATGGGTTGGACACGCTGGCGTGCGTGCGGCGGGCCGAGGAGGGGCGGATCGGCTTTGCGTGGCACCTGGGCGGAAACCTGTACGGCTCGTGCCCGGACTCTGCCGCGGCACATCGGGCGCTTTCCAAGATCGGCACGACCGTGTTTCTCAGCACGACGCTGAACAGCGGGCACATCCTCGGGCGGGGCCGCGAGTCGATCATCCTGCCGGTGCGGGCGCGGGATGAGGAGGAGCAGGCGACGACGCAGGAGTCGATGTTCAACTTCGTCCGGCTGAGCGACGGCGGGAAGGCGCGGCTGGACGGGCCGCGGGGTGAGGTGCGGGTGATCGCGGAGATCGCGCGCCGGGTGCTGGGCGAGGGGCCGCTGGATTGGGACTCGATGGAGCGGCACGAGCACATCCGCGAGGCGATCGGCGCGATTATCCCCGGGTACGAGGCGATCGGGGAGATCGATCGGACCCGCCGGGAGTTTCAGATCGAGGGGCGGACGTTCCACGAGGCGAGGTTTGCGACCGAGAGCCGGCGGGCTGTGCTGCACGCGGTGGAGCCGCCGAGCGGGCCGGCGCTGGGGGAGTTGGATCTGCGGCTGATGACGGTCCGCTCGGAGGGGCAGTTCAACACGGTCGTGTACGAGGAGGAGGACGTCTATCGGGGCCAGGAACGCCGGGATGTCATCCTGATGAACCGGATCGACATGGACCGGCTGGGCTTGTCGCGCGATGATCGCGTGACCGTTTCGAGCGAGGCGGGGTCGATGTCGGATTTGCTGGTGCGCGAGGTGGACATCCGCGCGGGCAACGCGGCGATGTATTACCCCGAGGCAAATGTGCTGGTGCCGCGAAAAGTGGACGGGGCCTCGAAGACGCCGGCGTTCAAGAATGTGCGCGTCCGGATCGAGAAGAGCCGGCGGCTGAGCGTGGTGTCATGACGCGGATTTGAGTTCGCGATTCGGTATAGTGCCCGCGAGATGGCGGTGAGCAGGCAAGGCGTTGCGATCGGGTTGGACTTCGGGACCGAGTCGGTCCGCGCGCTCGTCGTATCGCTGGACGGCACCGAGCTTGCGTCCGCGTCGGTCCGGTACAGGCACGGGCAGATCGTGGGGACGCTGCCGGGCTCCGGCGTGCGGCTGGGCGACACCGCAGCGCACCAGAACCCGCGAGACTGGCTCGCCGCGTCGGCGCGGGCGGTTCGGCGGACGATCAAGGATGGCCGCATCGACAACGCGGATGTCGTCGGTCTCGGCGTCGACTTCACGAGTTGCACGGTGCTGCCCTGCCTGGGCGACGGCACGCCTCTGAGCGAGCTGGATCGATTCGCCCGCGAGCCCCAGGCGTGGTGCAAGCTCTGGAAGCACCACGGGGCGCAGGAGCAGGCCGACCGGATTACGGCGGTTGCGAGGAAGCGCCGGGAGGCGTGGCTCGCCCGCTACGGCGGGGTCGTCGGCCTGGAGTGGTTCTTCCCGAAGGTGCTCGAGACGTTGGAGGCGGCGCCCGAGGTGTATGACGCCGCCGAGGTTTGGATCGAGGGCGGGGACTGGGTCGTCTGGCGGCTGGTGGGGTGCGACGTTTCGGAGCTTGCTCGTTCGACGTGCCAGGCGGGCTACAAGGGTCTCTGGAATGCGGAAGCGGGATTCCCGTCCGAAGCTTTCTTCCGCGCGGTCGAGCCGGGCTTGGCGCGGGTTGTGCGGGACAAGATGCCGGGGCGTTTGCGCGCGCCTGGATCGAGGGCGGGGGGCCTCAGCAGAAACATGGCGAGGCGGTTCGGGCTGGCGGAGGGGACGCCTGTCAGCGCGGCGATGATCGATGCGCACGCGGGCGTGCCGGGGGCGGGGGTCTCGGGGGCTGGGACGCTCGTGATGGTCATGGGAACCAGCTCGTGCCACATGCTGAACGCGAAGATCGAGCGGACGCCGGATGGGATCGCGGGCGTTGTGAAGGACGGGATCCTGCCGGGGTACTTCGGGTATGAGACCGGGCAGGCGGCGGTCGGCGATGCGTTCGCATGGTTGTTGCGTGTGCTCGGACAAAAGAGCTTTGGCGCGATCAGCGAGCGGGCGTACGGGCTCGTGCCCGGCAGCGCGGGCGTGCGATGCGTGGACTGGTTCAACGGTTGCCGGACGCCGCTGATGGATGGCAGGCTGCGCGGGGCGTTCACGGGGTTTGCGCTGCACCACGGGCCGGAGCATCTGTACCGCGCGCTGCTGGAGGCCTCGGCGTGCGGTGTGCGGTGTGCGGTGGATCGTCGATCTCTTCGAGGAGTCGGGCGTGCCGGTGCGCAAGGTCGTCGCGACCGGCGGGCTTCCCCACCGCAATCCGCTGTTCGTGCAGACCTACGCCGATGTGCTCGGCAAAGCGATCTCCGTTCATCCGTCGACGCAGGGGCCGGCGCTGGGAGCGGCGATCCTCGGGGCGGTCGCGGCGGGCAGGAATCGCACGGGGTTCTCCTCGGTATCCGCCGGGATTGACCGTCTACCGGCCCGAGCGCAGGGCGACGCGGGCATACGACGCGGTCTACGCGGACTATCGGGCGCTCGCCGATCTCCTGCGGTAAGCTCGCTTGAGACCGCTGTATGGAGGCCTTGGGCGATGAGCGGGAGGGAAACATGACCTACACCATGCCGAAGCTCCGCGAGGTCGAGCCGGTCGGGCCGAAGACAGCCATCCTCATCGCGCCGGGTGATCTGCGCGCGAGCGCCAACGCGGTTTGCTGGGCGGCGCAGCAGGATCTGGAGCGTGACACGAGCGCGGCGATGGCGCGTCTGGGCTGGCAGATCCGGCGGGGGCATGGCGAGGTCGAAAGCGAGTTCGGGCCACACGGGTTCATCGACAGCCAGGCGCGGGGGCGCGAGGTGTTCGGCGGTATCCATCCCGATGCCCCGCTGATCGTCGCGATCGGCGCGTGGCAGTACAGCCAGCATGTGCTGATGGGGCTGCTGCGCCATCGCGGGCCGGTGCTGATTCTGGCGAACTGATTGGGGCGGTGGCCGGGGCTGGTTGGAGCGTTGAATCTGCGTGCTCCGCTGACAAAGGCGGGGCGAGAGTATTCGCTGCTGTGGGGCGAGGACTTTGTGGATCCGGGGTTTCGGTCAAAGCTCCGGGCGTGGTGCGAGGCCGGAAAGATCGCGCACGATCTGTCGCATGTGCGGGCGCTCTCGGCGGAGGAACTACCCGCGGAGGAGCGGGCGCTCGGCGAAGCCCTCGCGGCAGAGCTGCTCGCGCGCCCGGCGATCATGGGTGTCTTCGACGAGGGCTGCATGGGGATGTTTAACGCGATCATTCCCGATCACCTGCTCAATCCCGTCGGCGTGTTCAAGGAGCGGCTGAGCCAGTCGGCGTCGTATCACGCGATGACGCGGGTGCGCGACGAGGACGCGCTCGCGGTGCGGGCTTGGTATGACAAGGCGGGGATCACGTTTCGGACCGGGCCGAACGAGGCGAGCGATCTGACCGATGGGCAGATCCTTGAACAGTGCAGATGTACATCGCCGCGGCGAGGCTCGCCGACGAGTTCGGGTGCGATTGCATCGGCATCCAGTATCAGCAAGGTCTCAAGGATCTCGCCCCGGCGTCGGACCTGGTGGAGGGAACGCTGAACTGCTCGATCCGCCCGCCCGTCGCGCGGGCCGATGGCTCGATCATCCGCGATGGGGAGCCGATCACGCACTTCAACGAGGTGGATGAATGCGCGGGGTTGGATGCGTTGATCACGCAGCGGGTGTGGCGGGCGATGGGGATGCTGCAGGATAACACGCTGCATGATTTGCGGTAGAGCGATCGCGACGCGAGCGGAGCGACCGACGAGGAAGTCTGGGTGCTGGAGATTTCCGGCGCGGTGCCGCCGACGCATTTCAAGAACGGCTGGAAGGAAGCGGTGAGCGAGCGGCAGCCGGCGATGTATTTCCGGTTGGGCGGCGGGTCGATCAAGGGGGTGAGCGAGGGCGAGGAGGTCGTTTGGAGCCGGATCTTCGTCGAGGGCGATGCGTTGTATATGGATATCGGGAGGCTGCGGGCGATTGATTTACCCGAGGCGGAGACGCAGCGCCGATGGGCGGCGACGCCGCCGCAGTGGCCGATCATGCACGCGGTGTTTCGGGGGGTGACGCGAGATCAGATGATGCTGCATGGTGACGAACTCGTCGTAGGGCATGTTGGCGTTGAGCGCGTCGATGACCCAATCGCGGTAGCGCCACGCGCCGGGCTTGACGCGGCCGCGCTCGTAGCTATCGGTCTCGGCCCAGCGGACAAGATCGAGCCAGTGGCGCCCCCAGCGGACGCCGTACTGCGGGCTGGCGAGCAGGCGGTCGATGAGGCGTCCGTACGCGTCGGGCGATTCGTTGGCGACGAACGCCTCGACCTGTTCGAACGTCGGCGGCAGGCCGGTGAGGTCGTAGGTTGCGCGCCGGATGAGCGCTCTGCGATCGGCGGGCGGAGCGGGCCGGAGCCCCGCGCCCTCGAGCCTGCGGAGGATGAACGCATCGATCTCGTTCGTGGCCCACGATCTCGCATCGGGCACGGGCGGGCGCTCGAGCGGGGAGTAGGACCATGCGGCGCTGAGGCTCTGTGGGGAGTCGTCCTGAGAGACGAGCGAGGGCCCGGCGATCGCGCCCGCCACCAGCGCGATTGCCGCCAACACCTTTGTCGCTGCTCGAAACGTCGCCATGCGCCTGGTATCGACTCCTCGGCTCACCATACCGCCCGCAACTGTCGGGCGCGTCTGCCAAGGCTACTCGGCGGTGAATCGATGGATCATGATGTGGCGATAGGTCCCGCCGGGCCTGAGCACGGCGGTCGGCCATCCGGGCTGGCCCTGGCGGTTGATCGCGTCGGGAAAGGTCTGGGTTTCCAGGCAGAACCCGGCGTGCTTGGGATAGGGGGTCCGCCCCTTGCCGGGTGTGCCGTCGAGGAAGTTGCCGGAGTAGAACTGCACGCCGGGCTGGTTGGCGAAGATCTCCATGATTCTGCCGGAGGCGGGGTCCTGGACGCGGGCAACGAAGCGCTGGCGGGTCGGCGCGCCGTTGACGACGAAGTTCACGTCGTAGCCGCCCGGGTCGTCGGCGCCGTCGCCGGGGAGCTGGTCGATATCCTGTCCGATGGGCTTGGGGCTGGTGAAGTCGAAGGGCGTCTCCTCGACGGGCGCGAGCACGCCGGTGGGAATGAGAGTGCTGTCGGTGGGCGTGTAGCGGTCGGCGGCGATCGTGAGCTCGTGGTCGAGGATGAGGCCGCTATCGTGCCCGGCGAGATTCCAATAGGAGTGGTGGACGATATTGACCGGCGTCGGGGCGTCGGCGGTCGCCTCGGTGACGACGCGCAGCTCGTTGTCGTGGGTGAGCAGGTACTCGACGGTGATGTCCATCGCGCCGGGGTAGTCCTCCTCGCCATCGGGGGAGTGGTAAGTAAGACGCAGGCCCGGGCCCTGTGCGATCTTGAACGGGGTTGCATCCCAGACGACCTTGTCGAAGCCCTTGCCGCCGCCGTGGAGATGGTTGGGTCCGTTGTTGGTCGCGAGTTGGTAGGCCTCGCCGTCCAGCGTAAACTTTCCGCCGGCGATGCGGTTGGCGACGCGCCCGACCATTGCGCCAAAGTACGGGCTCTTTTCCTTGTACTCCTCGAGCGTGTCGAAGCCGAGGACGACGTCGGCGAGCTCGCCGTTGCGGTCGGGGATCCAGAGCTCGGTGACGATGCCGCCGTAGTTGGAGATCTTGGCGATGCTCCCGGACCTGTTCTTGAGTGTATAGATCGTGATCTCCCTGCCGTCGGCGGTGCCGAGGGATTCAACGGTATTCTTCGGCTTTGCGCAGGCGGTCAGACAGAGCGCGCCGGCGATGATGGCGATTGCTCTCAGCGTGGATGCGTGGTTCATGTGGCCCCCCGTTTTCGGCGTTCTTGTGCTGCGCGCTGTCGAATCATGCGCCGGACGATCTCGTCGGTGACGACGCCGATGAGGATAACGGCGCCGATGATGGCGAACTCGAGTTGCGTGGGAATTCCCAGGAGATTGATGGAGTTGTAGAGCACGCGCATGATGGCGGCACCGATGACGACGCCGAGGATGGAGCCCTCGCCGCCTCGAAGCGTGCAGCCGCCGAGGACCGCCGCGGCGATGGCGTAGAGCTCGTAGAAGCCGCCGTGGCTCGCGGGCTGGACGGCGTTGGCGTCGAGTGCGAAGAGGATGCCCGCGATGCCGGCCATTGCCGAGCAGAGGACGTACGCCAGGATGACCAGGCGATCGGTGCGGATGCCGCTGAAGCGCGCGGCCTCCTCGCTGCGGCCGAGAGCCAGCAGGTGGCGTCCCCAGAAGGTGCGGTTGAGGAACAGGGAGCTGAGGATCGCGATGGCGAGGAGGATGAAGAAGGGGACGGGCATGGCGAAGCCGTTGAGGTCCGGGATAGGGAGCTTGCCGGTGGCGATGAGGCGAAGGGAATCGTTGTACTCGCTGCCGAAGCCGACGGTGCGGTCGCCGGTGATCCAGCGGGCGAGGCCGCGGTAGATGAGCAGGCCGCAGAGGGTGACGACGAAGGGCTGCAATCGCATCTTGGTGATGAGCAGGCCGTGGATGAGTCCGATCGTGATCGCGACTGCGAGGACGGTCAGGAGCATGAGCCACGCGGCCACTGCTGCTGGATGACCAGGACGGGCATGAGACACCCGGTGAGACCGACGACCGAGCCGATGGAGAGGTCGATGCCGCCGGTGATGATGATGCCGAAGAGGGAGGTCCAGCGGAAGAGATTCTGGATGTTGTAGACGCCGAGGAAGTCGTCGTTGAGAGCCGCGGTGAGGGCGCAGATGGCAAGGAGGAGGGCGGAGATGCCGAGGATCTTCTTCATGCCGGCTCGCTGGTGGGCTGAAGTGTAGTTTGATGCGGTTGGCTGTCCCGGCCCGTGGCGAGGCGCATGATGGCCTCCTCGGCGTCGGGCTTGTCGAGCGCGTTACGAGAGAGTTCGCCCGAGATCGCGCCCTCGTGCATGACCAGGACGCGATCGCAGATGCCGATGATCTCCTCCAACTCGCTGCTGGCGAGAAGGATGGCCAGCCCGTCCTTCGCGAGCCGTTCGATGATGCGGTAGATCTCGTGCTTCGCGCCGACATCCACGCCTCGGGTGGGCTCGTCGAGCAGCAGGACGCGCGGGTTGGTGGCGAGCCACTTGGCGAGGACGACCTTCTGCTGGTTGCCGCCGGAGAGCAGGCGTGCGATCTGTGTGGGACCGGTGGCCTTGATGGCGAGGTCGTCGATGGCTTCGCGTACGGCACGGGTCTCGAAGGCGCGGTCCATCAGGCCGGCGAGCTTGCGGTGGCTGCGCAGCGCGGCGATGGAGATGTTCTCGCGGACGTTCATATCGAGGAGCAGGCCCTGGGCCTTGCGATCTTCGGGCACGAGGGCGAGGCCGCGCTCGATGGCGTCGACGGGATCGCCCGGGTCGACGTTTTGCCCCATGACGCGGACACGCCCCGCGAGGGAGCGATCGACGCCAAAGATGGCGCGGAGCAGCTCGGTGCGCCCCGCGCCGACGAGGCCGGCGAGGCCGACGATCTCGCCGGCGCGGACGCGGGCGCTGACCCGGCACGCGGGGTTGGTCGGAGTGATGAGGCCTTCGATTTCGAGCACGGGGTCGCCGTGCGCGTGGGGGGGCGGGACGTAGAACTGGGAGACATCCCTGCCGACCATCAGGCGGACGATGCGGTCTCGGGAGATCTCCTCGCGCGAGAGCTCGCCGGCATTGAAGCCGTCGCGGAGGACGACGACGCGATCGGCGAGGCGCTCGACCTCGGCGAGGCGGTGCGAGATATAGATGATCGAGACGCCCTGGGCCTTCAGAGCGTCGATGACCTTGAACAGACGCTCGCTCTCGCGCTCGGAGAGCGAGGATGTGGGCTCATCCATAATCAGGATGCGAGACTGCACGGAGATCGCCTTGGCGATCTCGACGAGCTGCTGCTGGCCGATGGCGCATGACCTCGCCGCCGTTCGGCATGGCTTCCTTCACGAGTTGGCCGCACATGCGCCCGGCGGTGTAGTTGTCCATGCCGATATAGAGGAGGCGGTCGCTGTCGGCGGCGTCGGAGTCGTGGGTGATGAGGTGCGTGCGTGCGGCGGCCTCGTTGATCTTCTCGTTCTGGTTGACGCCGTCAATGGGGCTGATGGCGATGCCGTCGACGTTCTTGGAGATGAGTTCCTCGATGACGCGGTTCTGGTCCATGATGCCGTTGGGCATGCGGACGTCGGCGTTGCAGTCGAACTCCTCGGCGGCGGCGTTGACGCCGGCCTCGGCGATGGTCCAGAAGTTGGCGACGCCGTTGGTGACAAAGGCGACGCTGGGCTTGGCGGCGGGCTTGATGGCACCCATGTCGCCGTTCTCATCTTTCTTGCAACTGACCGTGATGGCGATCGCCAACAGCATCGCGCCAGCGAGCGAGTAGCTGATCGCACGCATGTTCGTTCCCCCTTCAGCAGACGGTCATGCCGCCGTTGACGTGCAGTGTCTGGCCGGTGACGAACGAGGACGCCTCCGAGGCCATGTAGACGATCGCGCCGGCAAGATCCGCCGGCACCCCCCCAGCGATCGACCGGTATCAGCGCACGATACCCGTCCTTCTGCTCCTGCGGATCATTCTCGTGGCGTTCGACGGGGATCCAGCCCGGGGCGATCATGTTGACGGTGATGCCATGCGGCGCGAGTTCGCCTGCCATAGAGCGGGTCCAGCCGTTCTGTCCCCCCTTGGCGGCGACGTAGGCGCTGAAGTTGGGCACGCCGCGGGCGAAGACTTCCGAGCCGATATTGATCAGCCGCCCCCACCGTTGCTGTTTCATGTTGGGCAGCACGCGCCGGGTGAGCAGGAACGGGCTCTTGATGAAGAAGTCGAGCATGGACTGGTAGAAGTTCCAGTCGTAGTCCTCGATCGGCTTCTGGGGCTGGTCGGGTGTTGCGTTGAAGACGACGATGTCGGGCGGGCCGAGGGTGGATTCGATTTCGCTGACGAGGCGATCGACCTCATGCTCGTCGATGACACTGGCGCGGAACATGTCGCCGGCGTGGCCGGCGGAGCGGAACTCATCGAGAGCGGCCTGGGCGCGGGTCTGGTTGTTGGCGTAGTTGAGGGCGACCTTCGCGCCGGCGCTGCCGAGGGCCATGGCCTTGCCGAGGCCGGTGCTGCTGCCGGTGACGAGGGCGACGCGCCCGCTGAGGTCGAAGTTGGATAACCCGTCTGTCATGCGTACCCCGGCATGGGTGGCTTTCGAGTCGCGGAAGGGCGATCATACACGATCGTCGCGGGGATACAAACAGGTGCCGATCGGCGGTAGTGGTTCACTTTGACTCTACGGCGGGTGAGGGCAGGTAATCAGTGATCCGCCCGCCCCGCTCTGCCTCTTGGACCTCCAGGTGCTCGACAAGCTCCACCATCTGCATCCGGCGGGTTGCGATGCCCGAGGCAACCG
>JAJDDM010000022.1 GCA_029260315.1 Phycisphaerales bacterium
GTGGCGCCGTCCGAGTGCCCGCAATGCCCGCTTGATTCTCTTGAAAACGCTGCGTTCCATGGCTCATCTCCTTGTCCTGGCCGACAAAGAGCATGGACGCGGCACGGCAAAGACGCAAGCTGGTAAGCGCTCATCGCGCAATACCCTCTTGCGCTTCGGGCTCGTACGAGTGACGTTCAGGCCAAACTCGCGAGTTCCTCGATCGCCCGCTCCGGCTCGAACGGCTCCCAGTTCACATCCAGCGCCACCGCCTCGTCCAGACGCTCCTGGTATGCGTCTCGATCCATCTCGTAGCACCCGAACTGCGACAGGTGCGGGTTGAGAAACTGCGTGTCGAAGAGCGTGTAGCCCCGCCGGCGGGCGTGCAGGATCGCCTGGATGAGGCAGACCTTGCTCGCGTCGGTGCCGCCGAGCTTGGGCTTGGAGAACATGCTCTCGCCCGAGACCAGCCCGCCCAGGGTCACGAAGTAGATCCCGCCGACCAATTGCCCATCCCGCCACGCCTCGATCGAGTGGGCGTTGCCGCTGGCGAACAGGCACTCGCAGGCGTACACGATCCGCTCGTCGATCCACGTCTCGGCACTGACCGATTCCGATTCCGGGCTCGGCACCCTCGGCTCGGCGCACGCTCGTACCACCTCGCCGAACGCACGATCGCTGGTGATCGTGAAATGACCGCCGCGCATCGTGCGGCGGAGGCGGCGGGAGACGCGCAGGCCCTCGCCGGGGGTCAGGGGCATCACGCCGCGCGGGTCGGCGTCGCAGAGGCAGACCATGCCAAGCTCGGGGTGGGCCATCGGGAACAGCCCTCGGCGATAGCCGGCGAGCAGCTCCTGCACGAGATCGCGGTCCTGGCGGCGCATGGACTGGGGATTGTTTGCAAGGCGGGGCGTGGTTTTCCGGTAAACTTGGTGAGAATGAGCGATTCGGATCCTGCCTATGTGAGCGTGCTGCAATGGGCCCACGGCTCGGGGGTCGACGATCAGGTCGAGGCGATCGTCGCGTCCTGTGCCCTGGATCCCTACGACGCGGAGTTGAAGGTCCGCAAGGGGGTGCCGCAGGTGCTGCTGCGGGCCGAGGCGTCGGTTGCCGAGGCGATGCTGGACGAGTTCGTCAAGCGTGGGGTGATGGCGTTCGCGCCGCGTCGGGCCCAGATGCGAGGGGCCGGCGACGCGCCTCGGATCAAACGCCTGATGGCCATGCACGACGGCACGGGCTACGTCTGCGAGATGTGGCGCGGCGAGGGCACGAGCTTCCGGTTCTCGGACGTTCTTTGCATGATCCGGGCCAAGCTGCGATCGAGCGAGAGAACCACCAGAGTCGAGAGCAACCATCGCAGCGTCGCGAGGGGCTACATGATCGGCGGGACCATCGGGGCCGCCGGGGCGTACGCGGCAAACGCCATCTCCGGCGGCCCGACCACCGACTCTCGGATCAAGACCACCGACATCCTCGATCTGTACCTGCGCGACGGACGGCGCCTGCGCCTCGACGCCGACAAGTTCAACTTTGACGTCCTGGGCGAAGAACGCGGCTACGCCGACCATGTGAACATGGGGTTGCTCAGCGACCGCCTCCGCCGGGGGGCTCCTCGCGCGATGTTCGACGAGGGATTCCGCCACTTCGTGTGTCCGATGGAGTTCGCCGGCGACCGGGTGAGGGCGTCGGGCGACGCGACGGTGCGGACCCGATCCGAGGCCGGGCCGTTCGATTTCTATTCGGTTTGGGCCTATCTGATGTACGCGCACCTGCTGGGAGGGTCGGCGGAGCAAGCGTCCCCGCCCTGATGTGAAACCGGGGGAATGGGAATGCCAATGATTCGGCGAGCAAGCCGTGGAGCCGGGCGATGAATGACCAAGTGATAGCCAAGCTGCTGGACCCTGAGATCCTCTTCTGGGAGATCGGCGGCGCGATCGCCATCATCGCCATCGTGTTCACGACAGTGACCGGCATGATCCGCTCGATCTCGCGGGAGCGGACACGCCGGGAGATCGCGGCGTACATCGCCGAGGGCTCGATGACGCCCGAGCAGGGCGAGAAGATCCTCAAGGCCGGCGAGGAGAGCTAGATCGTGGAGGGGTTGGCGATGGACACTCTGATGGCGGCGATCAATGACGATCTGCTCCCACTCGTCGCGGTCGTGGGGGGGCTCTTGGTGGCGATGATCGCGATCATCTTCGGCACGATCTCTTCCACGCGCAAGTCCGCGCGCCGTGAAGAGACGCGGCGCGAGATCGCGGCGTACGTCGCCGAGGGCTCGATGACCGCCGAAGAGGGCGAGCGGCTCATGAAGGCCGGCGACGTGGACGACGACTGAGAGGAGCCTGGCGATGCTGGCGTTGCTGACGAATCTGACCGCCGACGAAGCTGATCAAGCTGATCGCGGTCGCCGGCGGAATGAGCCTGGGCGCGATCTGGATCGTGTTCACGTCCCTCAAGAGTATCTCGCGGAGCAGGGCTTTGGAAGAATCGCGGCGTGAGCTGGCGGCGTATGTCGCCGAGGGATCGATGACGCCCGACGACGCGGAGAAGCTGCTCAAGGCCGGGCGTCCGCACTGGGAGCAGCACTGCGGCTAGGGAGCACGCGACATGCAGGGCACGGTCATCCATTCAGAGGACTTCATCGTCATCGCCGCGATCGTCTTCGGCACGACCATGTGCACGATCGTCGTGGGCATGGCCATCAACGCTTGGCGGAAGGTCTCGGAGACCAGGTCGCGCGAGGAATCGCGCCGAGAGGTCGCGGCGTACGTCGCCGAGGGCTCGATCACGCCCATCGAAGCCGAGCGCATCCTCAGAGCCGGCGGGCCCAAGACCATCCGCGAGTCGATCGGCGAGGTGCTCGAGAAGCACGGCGTGTGTTCGTAGGGAACGGTGCCGTGGTCTGAGGAGGCTTTGCGACGAAGGCCACGTCGAGTGTGCAATGCCGTGGCCTTCGCTCGAAGACTCGCTCAGACCACGGCACCGACAACACTTCTCAACTCGTCAACCGCTCCGCCGCCTCGCGATACTTCGCGATCGTGTTGGCGATGACCTCGTCGGGTAGCGTCGGCCCCGGGGGCGTCTTGTCCCATTCGCCGCGATCGCACGCCGCTTGGAGATAGTCCCGGACGTACTGCTTGTCGAAGCTGGCCTGGGCGCGCCCCGGCTCGAAGTCGTCGGCGGGCCAGAAGCGCGAGCTGTCCGGCGTCAGCGCCTCGTCGATCAGGATCGGCTCGTCGCTCGCGTCGTTGCCATCCGCGTCCAGCGGGATTCCAAACTCAAACTTGGTGTCGGCGATGATGATGCCGCGCCGCTGGGCGTGCTCGCGGGCCTCGGCGTAGATTGTCAATGAGAGCTTCGCGAGGCGATCCATCACGTCCTTACCGACGACCTCGCACGCCTGCTCGAAACTGATGTTCTCGTCGTGCTCGCCCTGGGGCGCCTTGGTCGCGGGCGTAAAGATCGGCTCGGGCAGGCGGTCGCAGCGCCGCAGGCCCTCGGGCAGCTTGATGCCGCAGATCGCGCCCGATTTCTGATAGTCCTTCCAGCCCGAGCCTTCGACGTAGCCTCGCACCACGAACTCGATCGGCAGGACCCGGCAGGCGCGGGTGATCATGATCCTGCCGCGCAGGTCGTCGCGGGTCGTCGAGCCGGTGAAAAGCGCATCGGGCAGGTCGTCGGCGTCGGTCGAGAGCAGGTGCGACTTGCAGAGCCCGCGATCCTCGATCCAGCGCAGCCAGAACGAGGCGATCTCGGTCAGGATGCAGCCCTTGGAGGGGATCGGCGTCGCGAGGACGACATCGAAGACCGAGATGCGATCGGTCGCGATCAGCAGCTTGCGGGGGCCGGTCGCGTCTGGGGCCAGATCGTACAGATCCCGGACCTTGCCGCGCATGGGATTGGGGGCCGCGAGATCGGTCTGAAACACCGCGCGGTCCTCTGCCGAATGACTGCTCAGGGCTTCTGTGCTCATGCGGCGATGCTATCCTCGCGGACCGCCTCGCGCGCGGTCGGAGGCCTGAGAGAAACGCCCAGACAGGAGGGCCCGCTCACGGATGCTGCGGTTCGTGCTCCCACAGGACGCCCAGTCGATCGTCGATCCCTCGCGGGTCCGCGCGGTCGGGGCGGAGGATGTGGTCGTCCCGGCGGAGATCCGCGTCGCCGACGGCGTAATCGAGGTCTCGCCCGAAGGGCCCGAGGCCCGCGGGATATCGATCCATGTGGACGCCAGAGCCCTTGTCGGTGAGCATCGCGACGACGAAGGATTCCTCGAAGAGATATCGCTGTCGACGTGTCTGCTGCCCCAGCGGGATCGCCCCTATTCGCTGGTGCTGGAACTCGCCCGCCGACGGGTGATGCTGTTGCTGACCAAGCTCGAGGAGTGGACGCTGTTCGAGGTGGATCGCGTGTCGTCGACGCGTGTCGCGGAAGCTGCCCAGGCGTTCACCAGGGCGTTGATCGAGAGCCGGGGCGGGGAGAACGGGCACGACGATCCGCTGGCCCGCGAGGCCCTGGGCCTGGCGATCGAGGTGGGACGCGAGCTGGCGCTCCAACAGGGGCGGTCGATGCTACCTGGGCGTTTGTCGGGCGAGGTCCACGCCGAGGCCGTCGCTCGCTACGAGAAGGCCCAGCAGGAGAAGGCCCCGCCGGGGGCGCCCGTGCTGCTCTCGGGTGGGACCGGCGTCGTGCTGCCCGGGCGTCCGCTGGTCGGATGCGAGGTCGAGCCTCGGGTCTTTTCCGAAGGGCTGGGACGGGTCGTGCAATCCTCGTGCGATTTTCTCGCGACGCCCATGCGCTGGTCGGACCTGGAGCCGCAGGAGGGCAGCTACGCGTTCTCGAGCACCGACCGCTGGATCGAGTGGGCGGTGCGCAACGCGAAGCTGCCGGTCGCCGCCGGGCCCCTGATCGACTTCCGTCCCGAACGGACACCCGAGTGGCTGGAGATCTGGGAGAACGATCACGAGACGCTGCGCGAGCTGGTCGCCGAGCATGTGAAGCAGGTCGTGACGCGCTACCGCCGGACGGTGCGTCGCTGGTCGGCGACGTGCGGGTTGCCGGTCAACCGCCATTTCCCGATGGACTTCGAGAAGATGATCGACCTGACGCGGATCGCGGTGATGCTGATCCGCCGGCTGCACCCGCAAGCCAACGTCGTGGTCGAGGTCGAGCAGCCGTGGGGCGAGTATGTGGGCGAGGTCGCCGGCTCGGTCGCGCCGCTGCCATTCGCCGAGATGACCCAGCAGGCGGGGATCCAGGTCGATGGCTTTGCCTTGCGTCTGTGTATCGGGCAGGAGAGCGGGTCGTGGAATCGCGACCCGATGGAGCTCTCGGCGATGCTCGATCGCTACGCGGTGAACCTGGAGAGGCCGCTGCTGGTGACGGCGGTAGGGGTGCCCAGCGATGGCGACGGCTGGAGCGAGCAGCGCCAGAGCGACTGGCTGGAGGACGTGATGGGCGTGGTGCTCGCCAAGCCGTATGTCCACAGTTTCTGCTGGCAGACATTGTATGACGCCGAGAACGCGCCGCCGGTCGGGCTGGTGACGAAGACCGGGACGCCGAAGCCTTCGGCCGAGCGTTTCGGCGAGATCCGGCGGGCGCTGCGCGAGGGGCGCTCGCCCTGGGCCGAGGTCCAGGCTGCCAGCGCATGACCGGCGAGGGCCAGCATGTCGACGCGGGCGAGCCGTCCGAGTCGGGTCGCGATTGGACCGTTGGGGCGGCGAAGTGGGCGGCGGTTGTGGTGCTGGGCGGCGCGTCGATCGTCGGCATGGCGTGGTCGATCTTTGCGTGGGAGCGGCGCGACGAGGCCCGGTCCATCGACGCCGAGCGCCGGATCGATCTGAACACCGCGAGCGAGGCGGAGTTGCAACTGCTGCCGGATGTCGGCCCGACGCTCGCCGAGCGGATCGTGCGGGACCGCGAGCGGGTCGGCCCGTTCCGGACGGTGGACGAGCTGGATCGGGTGGAGGGGGTCGGGCCTCGGACGATCGCGGGGCTGCGCCCGTTCGTGGTGATCCGAAATGAGCCGGGCGAGAATGGCGAGTCGGGTGGGGGGTGACACGGGGCCGCTTCGATCTCGGGCGATTGCGTTGGACCAGGGAGTTCCTCGCCACGGATGTGGCGATGCGAACGTGGCGAGGGGTGCCAGCCCCTCGATGGAGCGTCCATGCGCATAGCCGCGGAGCGGCGCTCGAAGCGTTCGTTTCGAGCGCCGCTCCGCGGCTGAACTTTCTCGCCGTGCTCCGAGGGGCTGTCGCCCCTCGCCAGAATCGCAACGCCCCACCGGGGCGAGAGTGAGCGTCGGCGGAGCCGAAAAACACGATCGAATCGTCAGGAGGTAGTCCGTCGGCAGCTCACGGCCCGAGATACGATGCTCGCGGCGCGGGATCGGCCCGCCCACACGCATGGAAAGCGTGACCGCCAACCCGGGCCTGGTGCGGACCCTCGCAGAACGCGAGGGGGTGGAAGCTCTTGCGCGCGCTCTGGACGGCGCCCAGCGGTGTGTCGTCGGCGGCAGCGCCGGTTCGTCAAGCGCACTGATTGCGGGGGCCGTCGCGGAACTGACGAGCCGGCCAGTTGTTCTGGTCGTCGCCCACGCCGACGATGCCGACGAGGCGTGCGACACGCTGGCGTCCCAGGGCGTCGCCTGCCTCGCATACCCGGCGGTGCAGGCGCTGCCGGGCGAGGCGGGGCTGGCCCTGGATCTGTTCGCCGACCGTCTCGGCGTGCTGCGTCGGGTGATGGAAATGGGCGAGGACGAGTCGCCGGTGCTCGTGAGCTCGATTCACGCGCTCATGCAGCCGGTGCCAGAGCCGTCTCGTCTGGACTCGTTGATGCGGACGATCGAGCGGGGGCAGCCGCTGGACCCCGCCGAGTTGCTCGATTGGCTCGATCGGGCCGGGTATTCGCGCGTCGACGCGATCGAGGAGCCGGGCGACATCGCCCTGCGCGGCGGGATCATGGACGTCTTCCCCGCCGGCGGCGCCTCGGCGTTCCGCCTGGATTTCTTCGGCGACGAGCTCGAGGCCATCCACGAGATCGACCTCGACACCATGGGCTCGGACCGCGCGATCGAGTCGGTCGATCTGGTCGCGGGCGTCGATCGGGCCTTGGAAACCGTGGGGGGGCGGAGCCTGCTCGAGTTACTGCTCGAGCGGGCGGTCGTCGTGTTGGATGAGCCGACGGAGATCGTTGAGCAGGCGCGGGGGTATTACGAGCGCATCGTCGATGGGCACGGCGTGTTCGCGCCGCCGGAGGTGCTCAAGCTGCTCGAGTCGCGGTTCCACGCGCTGGCGGAGATCAGCCGGATGGCGCATGCGTCTGCTCCGACCGATGTCTCGATCGAGTTTGATATGGGCGAGCTGCCGGCGCTTTCGAGCGACGTCGGCGAGGCGATCGGCGAGCTGGTTTCCCTGTCGCGCGAGAGCGGTGGCGTGCGGGTCGTCGTCTGCTGCGCCAGCGACGCCGAGCGTTCGCGGTTCATCGAGTTATGCCGGACTGTCAGCGGCGCGGACGCGCTGGAATCGATGGTCGCCTATGTGCATCGCGGATTCATGTTTCATCCCTCGGGCGAGGGCGCGGCTCTGGCGGTCGTGCCGTACCACGAGCTTCTGCATCGCTTTGGATCGCGCCGCCGGACGCGCGGCATCGCCGCGGGCAGGACGATCGACGTCTTTCTTGACTTCGACGTGGGCGACTACGTCGTCCACGCCGAGCACGGCATCGCACGGTTCGCGGGTCTGGAGCTGATCCAGCCGCGGGCGCTCAGCGGGCGGACCTACGCCCGCGAGCGCGAGAGCGAGGAATACCTCGTCCTGGAGTTCGCCCAGGGCGGCAAGCTGAACGTCCCCGCGACGCGGATCGACCTCGTCCAGCGCTACGTCGGCGGGTTCAAGGGCAAGCCCCCGCTCTCGACCCTCGGCGGCGTCCGCTGGCGGAATCAGAAGTCCAAGGTCGCCGAGAGCGTGCGCGAGCTCGCGGCGGAGATGCTGCGGGTGCGCGCGGCGCGTGAGGCGATCCCCGGCTTTCGCGCCCCGCCGGACTCGCCCTGGCAAAGGTCCTTCGAGGCCGAGTTCCCGTTCGAGGAGACCGAGGACCAGCTCACGGCGATCGAGGCGATCAAGCAGGACATGCAGAGCGAGCGTCCGATGGACCGCCTGATCTGCGGCGACGTCGGATTCGGCAAGACCGAGGTCGCGCTGCGGGCCGCGTTCAAGGCCGCCGAGGCCGGCAAGCAGGTCGCGTTCCTCGTGCCGACGACGCTGCTGGCGGTGCAGCACGAGCGGACGATCCACGACCGGATGGCGGACTACCCGTTCCGCGTCGAGAGCATGACGCGCTTCAAGTCGCCGAAGGAGGCCGCCGGCGTGCTGGCGGGCCTGCGCAAGGGCGAGGTGGACATCGTCGTCGGCACGCACCGCCTGCTCAGCAGGGACGTGCGGTTCAAGGATCTGGGCTTGGTCGTGATCGACGAGGAGCAGCGCTTCGGCGTCGAGCACAAGGAGGCACTGCTCCGCCTGCGTCTGACCGTCGACGTGCTCACCATGAGCGCCACGCCCATCCCCCGCACGCTGCACATGGCGATGCTCGGCCTGCGCGATATCAGCAACCTGACGACCGCGCCCGTCGATCGCCGCGCGATCGTGACCGAGGTCTTCCCGCACAACCGCAGGCGGATCGAGCGGGCGATCGCCCGCGAGCTCAGCCGCGACGGGCAGGTCTATTACGTCCACAACCGCGTGCAGAGCATCAGGCGAATCGCGGACGACGTGCGGAAGATGGCGCCCGATGCGCGCGTCGTGGTCGGGCATGGGCAGATGGCCTCGGGCGAGCTCGAGGAGGTCATGCTGCGGTTCGTCAATCGCGAGGCCGACATCCTCGTCAGCACGACGATCATCGAGAGCGGGATCGATATCCCCACGGCGAACACGATGATCATCGACGACGCCGATCGCTTCGGGCTCGCAGAGCTCCACCAGCTCCGCGGGCGCGTCGGCAGGGGCAAGCATCGGGCGTACTGCTATCTGTTGACGCCGATCGAGCGGACGATGAAGGAGGTCGCCAAGAAGCGCCTCAAGGCGATCGAGCAGTTCAGCATGCTCGGGGCGGGATTCAAGATCGCGATGCGCGATCTGGAGATCCGCGGTGCCGGCAATCTGCTCGGGGCCGAGCAATCCGGACACATCGCGGCGGTCGGCTATGAGATGTTCTGCCAGCTCCTGGATCGGGCCGTCGCCGAGCTCAAGCACGAGGCACCCGCGATGCCCGCGAGCACGACGACGATCGACATCGGCCTCACCGGCGTCATCCCCAGGGCCTACATCCCCAGTGACAAACGCCGCCTGGAGGCGTACCGACGCCTCGCGGTTGCCGACTCGCTCGACAAGCTGCGCGAGGTCGAGACCGACCTCCGCGAGGCCTACGGCGAGCCGCCCAAGCTCGTGAAACGCCTGCTCGACCTGGCGGAGATCCGCGTGCTCGCCGCCGGGCTCGGCGTGCGGTCGATCCTTATTGACGAGCAGGACGTCGTCTTTGGTGGGACGGATGCCCACCGCCTCGCGGCCCGCCTGGAGGGCGGCGCGGGGTCGGTCCGCGTGGTCTCGGACCCCAAGACCCGCATGCAGGAGGTGTTTTTCCGCCCGCCGCAACGGTATTTCGAGGGCGACAGCCTGCTCCACGCCCTGCGCAAACGCCTGTCGGCGGGCGACGCTTCGCCTCGTGCGTAGCATTCACGCGGTCTGACACGCGGATTGCGACCCATGGGCAATGGCCCTGCATCCGAGGCAGACCGCGTGGCTTCGGAGCAAGCTGGAGCATCGTGCCGGCCGGTTCCGATAAGTAAGTGGTGCGGCCCGCGGGCGACCGAGGGCACGGATGGAACGGGAAACGATGGTCGCGCGATCGGGATTTCAGTTTGAGCGGGAGCTTGTGCAGTTGCGTCGTCGGTTGCTGCGCGAGGGCACCCTCGCCATCGACATGCTCGAGCGGGCGATCGTCGCGTTCCAGAACCAGGACCACGAGTCGGTCGGGTCGATCCGCCGAACCGACGACAAGATCGACGACGAGGAGGTCGAGATCGAGCAGGAGGCGTATCGCCTGCTGATTACCGAGCGGCCCTACGCGAGCGATTTCCGCCTGCTGGCGTTCATCCTGCGGACCAACGCGACGATCGAGCGGGTGGGCGACCACGCCAACTCGATCGCGAAGGTCACCGGGCTGCTCAACAACGTGCAGGCGCCGCGCCTGCCCGCGTCGCTGGTGGATCTGTCCGAGCGGATTCCGATCATGTGCCATGATCTGATGCGGGCGGTGCTGGATGAGGACGCCGAGCGCGCCCGGGAGATCGTCCGCGGCGACGACGTCATGGACGCCCTGGATAAGCAGGTCTTCCGAGACATCGTCGAGCTGGTCCAGAAGGACCCGGAGATGGCAGAGGCCGGGATGCTGATGTACCGGGCCAGCCGCGAACTCGAGCGGGTGGGGGATCTGATGGGGAACATCGCCGAGGACGTGGTGTACTTGGTCACCGGCGAGATCGTGCGCCACGAGAAGCGTCGCAACAAGACCGGCTGAAGTCCTCCGGCCACAATCCTCCGGCACCTGGATGATTCTGGGCCGATTCGGAGCGAGCCCAATACCATGCCAAGATGAGGCTCGCATGGTTCTTCTTGTGTTGCTGGATCTTCTCGTGCCTAACTTCGTGCGCGTCGTTGCATTCGGCGGATGAACCGGATCGCCCGCGTGCGCAGGAGGTGCCGCGGTTGCGCGTGCTCGGGACTGTCCAGGACGGCGGGCTGCCCCACGCGGGCTGCTCGTGTGTGCGATGCGAGGCCGACGCGAGGGGGGCCGCGCCCGATCGGCACGTCGCGAGCCTGGCCTTGCTGACGCCGGATGGCGCATCGACAGGCATCAACCTCGTCGATTGCACGCCGGACGTTCGCGAGCAGCTCCGTCTCTTGCGCGATGTCCGCTTCGAGAATGCCGGCGGCGTCGATCGCGCGCCGATCCGCGGCGTCTTCCTGACCCACGCCCACATGGGCCACTACGCCGGGCTGTTGCACCTTGGCTACGAGGCGATGCATACCGAGGGCGTCGTCGCGATGGGCTCGCCTCGCATGATGAGGTTTCTGAGAGGCAACGCGCCTTGGTCGCAGCTCGTGGACAAGGGCGAGATCGTGCCGCGGGCTCTGGAGGCCGGCGAGGCGATCGAGGTGGGGGGTGCGCGGGTGACGCCGATCCCGGTGCCGCACCGCGAGGAGTTCAGCGACACGCTCGCGTACCTGTTCGAGGGCCCGACCCGGACCGTGCTGTACATGCCCGATTGCGACCCGTGGCATCGCTGGCAGGCTCGGGCGCTCGAGATCATCGACTCCGCGGACGTCGCGATCCTCGACGCGACCTTCTTCGACGGCGCAGAGTTGCCCGGGCGCGACCTGAGCACGATCGGGCACCCGCTGGTCGTGGACACGATCGAGTTCCTCGGCGAGCGCGTGCGATCCGGCCGCTTGCGCGTTGTCCTCACGCACATGAACCATTCCAACCCGCTGCTCGAACAGGAGGGCGAGGCCCGCCGACGGGCGGACGAGGCGGGGTTCGAGATCGCGATCGAGGGCATGGAGGTCGGGCTGTGAGCATGATTCCCATTCTCGTCATCGCCGCGCTGGCGATGGGGTTGGTCCTGGTCGTGATCGGCTGGCGCGGTCGGCGGGTGGACGAGCACCCGGTCTGCCGTAAGTGCCGCTTCGATCTGGAGGGCGTGTATCCGTCGAGGACGACCTGCCCGGAGTGTGGGCGGGATATCGAGCCCAAAGGGCGCGTGCGGTTCGGCAATCGACGGAAGCGCCGCGGCGTGGTCGCGCTCGGCGGAGGATTGGTAGTCGCGGCGCTGGTGCTCGCCGGTCTGATGGTCACTGTGGCCGTCGGCGGTTCCTCGCTCAATCCGTATAAGCCGTTGTGGATGCTCCGGCTGGAAGCGCTGGGATCAAATGGCACGCGAGCCGGCGACGCCATCGACGAGGTGCTCACGCGATACGACGATGGTGATCTGAGCGCGGGTGAGATCGAAAGGCTCGTAACGCTCGCGCTGGATCAGCACACGGACGACCAGAACCCCAACGGCGCGGCATGGATTGACGCGATTGAGATGCTGCGATTGGGCGGCCAACTGAGCGAGGACCAGCACGCGCGGTACCTGAGCCAATCGCTCGTGATCCACGCCAGCGTGCGCGAGCGTGTCCGCATCGGCGATCCGATTCCGATCAGTGTCGTCGCGACCGATGCACGGATCGGCGCAGGACGGAGCTTCGTCCTCCAGATCGAGCTTGGCAGCGCAACGGTTGGCGGCTTGCCCGCCGAGGTGGCCAGCAGTGGAACATTTCTCATCCAGGGGAGGCGGCCCGGTGGCTCCGGAAAGTCGAGCACGCTCGGCAAGCTGACGCTGCCGACTCCGCTCTCGGCCGGCGTGCATCGCGCCGACGCGACGCTGAACCTGCGCATCCGCTGGCAGGAGGGCGTTCCGTTTCCGTATGATGCACCGGTCGTATCGAGCGTTGAGTTGCCAGTGCGCCTTGATGTTGAGGTTGTCGAAGAAGACACGTTACAAGTCATCGCGCCGACCTCCCAACAACGGCTCGCCATGGGCGGGGCGATCAGCGCGATCCTGTCGCGATCCCGCGCCGGCGACGCCGGCACGCTGCACCTGGAGATCACCAGAGCGAACCCTCCGTTCGGCGGGGTATTTCGAGTCTTCGTCAGACTCGACGATACGCGGAATCTCATCGGGGATCAGATGCTCCGATTCCCTAAAGGCCAAGGCAGCGTAACTCATGGATTCAACGTTGAGGGCATCCCACAGAGCGCGTTCGATCACGAGACGCTCGATCTGATCCTCAGACCGGATCCCGACGCCGCACGCACCACGGTAGATATCTTCGAGATCTATGGCGAAGAGATCATTCTTGAGGACGTGCCGATCAATCGCATACCGCGACTCGGCAGCGGTGCATAGCAACCTTCATCGCAATTGCTACGCTGGACGCCCATGCAGACCGACCCCGCCCCTCCCCGCGTCCTCAATCGCCTCGACGCCACCTGTATCGTCATCGGCGCGATCGTCGGCGTGGGCATCTTCTTCACGCCCTCCAAGGTCGCCGAGGTCGCCGGGTCGATGCCCATCGCCATGCTCGCCTGGGCGATCGCCGGGCTGATCGCGCTGCTCGGGGCGCTCACCTTCGCCGAGCTCGGCACGATGTGCCCCCGCAACGGCGGGCAGTACGAGATCCTGCGCGACGCCTTCGGGCCCATGACCGGGTTCGTCTATGTCATCTGCAACGCCACGGCGATCCAGGCGGGCGCAACCGCCATCATCGCCCTCGTCTGCGCGCGATATCTGGGCGAGGCGATCGCCGGCTCGGAGCCGACGGGGCTCGCGCTGCTGGCCATCGCCGCGATCTTGATCCTCGCGCTCGCGCTGGCGAACATCGTCGGCGTCCGCTGGGGCTCGCGGATCCAGAACCTGACGGTATTCACCAAGCTCGCGGCCCTCGTCGCGGTCGCGGGTGTCGCGGCGATGTTCACCGGCGACCCGCCGGCGACCGCTGTCATCGAAAAGAGCGCCGGCGCGGAACTCGGTATTGCCGGCGCGGTCGCCGCGGGCCTCGTTGCCGCGTTCTTCTCCTTCGGCGGCTGGCAGCACGCGCTGTGGATCGCCGGCGAGGTCAGGAATCCGCGCCGGAACCTCCCCATCGCCATCGTCGGCGGCGTGCTCATCGTCGCGATCATCTACCTCATCGCCAACTGGGCGTTCTTCGACCTGCTCGGGCACGCCGGGGTCGCCCAGACCAAGACTCTCGCATCGGACGCGGTGAGCGTCGCGCACCCGAACCTCGGCGGGCGCGCGGTCGCCGGCGCGATCGCGATCTCCGCCTTCGGCGTGCTCAACGCCCAACTGCTCTCGGGGCCGAGGCTTGTCTTCGGCATGGCCCGCGACGGGCGGTTTTTCCACGTCTTCTCGAGGTTGCACCCGGCGTTCGGCACGCCGTGGGGCGCGATCTGTCTCATCGCCGGGGTCACGCTGGTGCTGCTATTCAGCGCCGGTGAGCGAGGTGTCGATCTCGTGTTGACCGGCGTGGTGCTCGTTGACAGCGTCTTCTTCGTGCTCACGGGCGTGGCGCTGCTGCGACTTCGCGGGTCGCGAGCACCGGAGACTCCGCTCCTGCGCCGACCTCTGTATCCGCTCGTGCCGATCCTGTTCGT
>JAJDDM010000023.1 GCA_029260315.1 Phycisphaerales bacterium
GATAGGGGTGAACCAGAGCCGCGTGCGTGAGCACGAGTGCCTTGCGCTCAGGAATAGAACGAACTCCCGGAATACGGCCGACCTCCCGCAGTGTCGCGCGTCCTCGGCGGTCGTGCGCACTCGGTCCGCGTGCTCACGCACGCGGCTCTGTTGGACCGTCGGCTCGTCTCTGACGCATCCCAGAAACGCGCGGAACATACATGGATTGCGTATCACAGTCGCCTCAGGGTAGCACCAACCAGCAGCACCAACCGCTCAAAGCGGCGGTTGGTGGCACGGGCGTGGTGCGGGGAGGCTTCGCGAGAGACTTGCGCGGCGTGTGCGGTCGGCGTGGCCTTCGCTCGAAGACTCGCTCAGACCACGGCACCGATCGTCGTTGTCGTCAGCGGTCGCCGGAGATGAGTTCCATGGTGGCGGTCTGGTCCATGGCGACCGACTGCTCGGAGTTCGCGCCGCCGACGCTGGCCTTGACGTTGAAAGTGTACTTCTGCTCGTGCTCCCAGCGGCGGATCGCGCCGAGCTCGGTGTCGATGCGGAGTTCACCCTCGCCGGAGGAGTCCGAGAGGGAGATGTCGACGAGGCCTCGCAGAGTTCGGGATGCGCCCGAGTCGTCGAGGGCCATGTCGGTTTTGGAGCGGAGCAGGGCGACGGATCGCCCGCGCTCACGGGCGTAGCGAACGAAGGTATACTCGCTGGTGGAACGCATGGTGCCGACGATGGGCAGAGGCTGCTCGATGACGACCTCCCAGGATTCGCCCCGGCGGACGGTTCTGGCGGGGAGGATGCGCATGGATTGTTCGAGCTGGCGTTCGAAGTTCTCGGGGGTGAGAGCGTTGAAGGCATCGAGGCCGCCTTCGAGCAGGGAGTTGGCGTTCAGCGGATCGGAGATGGAGCGCATGGCGCTGTCGAGGCCCTGGACGTTGGAGACCTCGCCCTCGGCGGTGATGTCGAAGGTGACCTTCTTGCCGGCGAGGGCGGCGAAGGGTTTGACGGCGGGGTGGTTGGCGGCCTCGCCGTTGTCGCCGCGGAGGGGGGCCATGGAGTCGTAGCGGGCGTCGCCGAGGAGGCTGTGCTTCACGTCGATGACGATGCGGATGTACTCGCGTTCGATCGAGGCGGTGCCGTCGGCGTCGACCGACAGGACGCGGTCGACGTGCTCGATCTCGTGTGTCTGAGCGGCGGTGTACGGGTTGTCGCCGGTGGCCTTCTGGGAGGTCTGTGCGCGGGAGCGGTAGCTGAGTTCCTGGCCCTCGGTGAATCGCCAGGAGAGGTCGGCGGTGGCTTGGGCGAGAGCGGAGGTTGCGCTCGCAAGAAGGATGAGGGCGGGCAGTGCGACGCGATGGGCGAGGTTCATGGAGATTCCTCTCTCCGATTTCATCAGGCGAGTGGCGAGGTCAGTGGCGAAGAGCATTTCTCGCGGGATCTGGGCGCAGCGCTGGTCGTAGACGGCGCTCTCGTCGGTACGCCCGTCGGCGAGGTTCGGATCCTCGTACGGGATGGCCAAGCGGGTGTCTGCGCCGGGGACGGGCGGGCAGGCGGCGGGATCTGGTCGAACTCACGCTTGCGGGCGTCGAGGTCGTGCACCGGAAACACGAGGTGGAACGGCGGGGGCATGACGGGAGTCTACCGGGGATCCGGGCGTGGACGCGCGCGGGATCGGACAACGCCGGGGGGTTTGGCGCGAAGTCGCCGCGAAGATTCCGGGCACCGAGCGGATCAGTTGCCGATAGAGATGCCGGCCTCGTCGAGCTTGTCGATGGCGAGCAGCAGCGCGAGCTCGGTCGCGGCACGGCGGTGCAGCGCGTGGAGGACCGAAAAAACGGGCTCGGGATCTTCAATCGGCGACTTGGAGGCGATCCAGAGGGTGCCGATCTTGCCGACGAAACGGTCTTCGAGGGCGATGCCGGCGTAGGCGTCAGCGCCGAGATCGCCGAGCGTGGAACGCTCGGGGTGGTGCTCCTTAAGGCCTCGGGCCAGGACATACTGTCCCTTCTCGTAGGGCTCGAGGCACTGGCAGGAGTCGAAGTCGCCGAACATCTGCCCGATCGGCTCGCCGTCGGCGACGGCGGCGATGGCGACGAACTGGCGCGCCTGGTGGTCGACCTCGCAGATGCCGGAGATCTCGACGTTCAGCGCCTCGCAAAGGGCGAGGAGGAAGACATGGAAGTACTCGTTGTTCGGGGCGTTCTGGAGGCGCGACTCGATCTGCAGGAGTGCGTCGGCCGGAGGCTGGGCGCCCTGTGAGCTGTCGCCCTGGCGTGTCGTTGTCGATGTCTCGGCGAGTGCGCCGTGCTCGTGGAGGAGACGGACGAGGCTTGCGTGGGAGTGAACGCCGAGTTTCTCGTAGATGCGCGTGCAGTGGTTGTCGATAGTCTTGGGACTTCGGAAGAGGCGTTCGGCGATCTCCGCTCTGCCGAGGCCCTCGCCCAGCAGGCTGAGAACCTCCCTCTGACGTTTGGTGAGCTTGTCGAGCGGGAGCGCCGGGGCGTGGGCCCCATTGTCGATCAACCCATTCTTTGAAAAGCAAGTTGTCACGGTGCATCGCCCTCACGAAGGCATCGGATCATTTCGATCTTGTTCGGCACAATCCGGGCGGTCGATTCACTCGGCGAGGACAACAGCACAGAAATCCGGTGCGGACCCCTGGTCGGATATCATGGCTCATGGCTAAGGCGAGCGAACTTCGGGCGATGATGGACGGCAGGTGCGCGGCGATCCCCGGGGCGTTCAACGCGCTGGTCGGGGCCGCGATCCGGGAGGCAGGATTCGGGGCGTGCTACATCTCCGGCGGCGCCACGAGCGTGTGCGCGGGGGTGCCGGATATCGGGCTGCTGGGGGTCGAGCGGTTCTGCGAGCTGATCCGCGAGGTGGCCCGGGCGTCGGGCCTGGCGGTGCTCGCCGACGCGGACACGGGCTTCGGCGAGGAGCAGATGGTCCGCCGGACGGTGATCGAGTATGCGCGCGCGGGGGCGTGCGGATTGCACATCGAGGATCAGGTGTTCCCGAAACGCTGCGGGCACCTGGACGGCAAGGAGTTGATCCCGCGCGAGGTCGCGGTCGAGAAGATCCGCTGGGCGGCGCGGGCGGCGGGTGAGATCGACCAGAACGACGGCGTGCGCGCGGGGGAGGGGTTCCTCGTGTGCGCTCGGACCGATGCGGCGGGCGTTGAGGAGTTCGACGCGGCGGTCGAGCGTGCCGCGGCATACGTCGAGGCAGGGGCGCAGATGGTCTTTCCGGAGGGGCTGCGATCGGAGGAGGAGTTCGAGGCGTTCTCGCGGGCGATGCGCGCGCTCGACGGGCCGGATCCGCGGGGCGGGCCGTACCTGCTGGCGAACATGACCGAGTTCGGCAAGACGCCGATGTTGTCGCTGTCGCGGTTCGAGGATCTTGGCTACTCGTGCGTGATCTATCCGGTGTCGATGCTGCGCGTGGCGATGGGCGCAGTGACGCGCGCGTTACGGATGCTGAGCGAGGAGGGCGGCGTGGAATCGCTGCTTGGGCAGATGCAGACGCGCGAGGAGTTGTATGGGCTGGTGCGGTACACGCCGAGCGAGCCGTGGGAGTTTCCGACAAGCTGACGTGTCAGGTCGATGCTTCGCGCCGGACTCTGGGCCGGAGTAAGAAGAAAGCGGTGGGCAGCCCGAGGGGCTTGCCCACCGCGTCAGAGAGACTCAGCGTCGTCCCGCTGGTATCAGCAGGCGTTGACGAAGTTGTCGAGGAAGCCGAAGAAGTCGTCGCCGTCGCGGTCCAGATCGCCGTCGAGGTCGGCGCAGGGATCGCCGTTGACGAAGCTGTCGAGGAAGCCGAAGAAGTCGTCGCCGTCGCTGTC
>JAJDDM010000024.1 GCA_029260315.1 Phycisphaerales bacterium
GGTTCGTTCGCGTTTGCGGGATTCATGAGCCCACAGGGGTGCACGCCGACAACACTCCCCCTGTTGACGGGGACATGTGACGGATATGAAGTCAGCGAGATGGATGAAGATGGTATTGGGGGTGATCTCTGTGCCGGCGGCTAGGCTTGGCCTGTCGAATCCGAGCCGGCGAAACCGAAAGAAAGATTGGAACGCGTCGGCACGCCTCCTCGATCGAGCGCTGACAGGCAATCGAGACGGCGTACTGAGATGCTCGTAACGCGATCGTACGGCGACCCGGCAGGGATTCTCAGCCCAAATTCCCCCGCGGTCTCTGAGTCAGCACCCCCCCGCGCCCGCGAACCGCTCGCCCACCTTGGCCCAGTTCACCACGTTCCACCACGCGGCGATGTAGTCCGGACGCCGGTTCTGGTAGTTCAGGTAGTACGCGTGCTCCCAGACGTCCAGGCCGAGCACCGGCTTGTAGCCCGCGCCCTTGCCGCCCATGGTCGCCGGCAGGGCCGGGTGGTCTTGGTTCGCCGTCGAGAAGACCTCGAGCTTCTTGTCGGGGTTCACGCACAGCCACGCCCAGCCGGAGCCGAAGCGCCCGGCGCCCGCCGCGGCGAACTGTTCCTTGAACTTCGTGAACCCGCCCAGATCACGCTCGATGGCCTTGGCGAGTTCGCCCGAGGGCTCGCCGCCGCCATCGGGGGACATGCTGGTCCAGAACAGCGAGTGGTTGGCGTGCCCGCCGGCGTTGTTGCGGACCGCGCCGCGCTTGGCCTCGGGGATCTCCTCGATCCGCTTGAGGACGCAGACCGGACAGGTTTCCTCAGCGAGCGGCGTGCCTTGGAGGGCATCGTTGGCCTTGGAGACGTACCCGGCGTGGTGCTTGCCGTGATGGATCTCCATGGTCTTCGCATCAATATGCGGCTCGAGGGCGTTGTGGGCATAGGGCAGATCGGGCAGTGAAAAGGTCATGTCATCTCCAGTCAGGGCAGGCCGGGGAAAATCCCGGTCTTGCTAGAACAGAAAGCGAATAAATCGCCAATTTGGGGTGGTTTGATCCCGTATGAATCCCGGCGACTTGCGTTTCCGAACAAGTCACGGTAAAGTGGGGATCTCGTTGTGGGCTCGCGACGCCGGTTGGCGTGTGGGCCGGGACAGGACTATATCGGACCCGATCGGCCAGTCAAACAGGCTCGAAAGCGGATCGGTCGGGGCGCGATGGTCTGGTGTGGTTCGTGGTGGTTTGCAATATCGTCGGACCCGGGGCATTGGAAGCTCGGCGATCCCTCGCAAGGCGCGAGAAAGGCAGGACGGACTTTTCTAGAACGGTTCCAAGGTGAAGAACCTGAGCGACAGTGGGGGCGTATAAAGCTCGGGGAGACGGTACCGCCTTGGCTTCCATCAAGAGAGCAGTTTCAGGCCACCTATTCGATCGGTATTTGTAAGGATAGCTGGCAAGGGCGGATCGGTAGACAGAGAGGGATGGCGAGAACCTCGCTCGGCGCGGGGCAATGGTAATCTCGGCTTGCGACTCGCCTGCAGGCCGTCACGAGGACCAGCGGCCAGGACGGGCCGCCAGGAATGAAAGGTCTTGGTCGAGATGGTTATGGCCAACGCCGACAGAAACATCCCGATGCCGCTGGATCAGGCTGCCGTACGCGGTCGCCGGATCGCCGGCAGCGTGACCAAGGCGGGCGCCTCGGGCGGCCGCAGCGACGGTCAGCGCGCGGTCCGTCGGCGGCTGAGCCGCGAGGACCAGCGGATCCTGGACCACCTGCTGGAGCACCCGCAGGATTACATCGACAGCGAGGAGTTCTATCGCGAGGGTGCCGAGGCGCGGATCTATGAGGAAGCGCCGGACGTCGCCAAGCCGGACACGACGTGGTACCACCCGGTGATGGACGATCTCTCGGGGTCGCGAACGACGCGGACGGTCAAGAGCGCCCAGCAGGTGATCCTGACCGGTGCCGAGGAGCGTGTGCTGTTCCTGCAGTTCAACTACGCGCGCCATGTGGTGAGCAACATCCAGAAGGAGGTCTGGGCGAGCCCGACGCGTCAGCCGACGCCCGAGCAGGCCGAGCGGATCCTCTACTGGTATCGGCGTGCCGATCGGATCCGCGAGCAGATCGCCGAGACGAACCTGGCGCTCGTTCTGGCGATGGCCAAGCGGACGCGGATGAGCGAGGTGGACTTCGACGATCTTGTCAGCGAGGGAAACATGGCCCTGCTGCGTGCGGTGGACAAGTTCGACGCCGGTCGCGGGTTCAAGTTCAGCACCTACGCCTGCCGGGCGATCCTCAAGGCGTTCAGCCGCCAGGGGATGAAGCTGAGCAAGTACCGCCAGCGGTTCCCGACGGACTTCGACCCCAAGCTCGAGAAGAGCAATCACCTCGAGAACAAGCGGGCGGACTTCGAGAAGGACGCGGCCGACGAGGTTCGGCGGATCGTCGTCGAGAACGAGGCCGACCTGACCGACGTCGAGCGGACGGTGATCGAGCACCGGTTCAACCTGCGGGATATCGACGAGCCGCAGGCCAGCGAGAAGCCGATGACGCTGGAGCAGGTCGGGCAGATCATCGGGGTGACCAAGGAGCGTGTGCGCCAGATCCAGAACAAGGCGATGGAGAAGATCCGCGTCAAGTTGGAGGCGAGCTTCCTGGGCACGCAGACCGAGGAGCCCGAGGAGGCCGAGGCAGAGCCCGCGTCCTGATCGAAGGCGGGCCTGTTCGGCGTTGCGATCTGATGACAACCACCCAGAGGGCCCGCCGACCGGCGGGCCCTTTTTTTCCTGCGCGAATCGCTCTGGGGGAGCGTCCGATTCGGAACAGGCGGGCGTGGTGGGGCGAATCGAGTCCCTGGCGGGAGATCCGTTCGAGCGCGATACGGCCCTTCTTCGCGAAGGGGACTCTTGGAGCGTCCGGTCCTAGTGTTGGGACCGGTCCCGATCGCGCCCGTTGTGGATCTCTCCCGACAGGCGGGACCCATGATCCTCGACGAGGCGAGTTCGATGAGCGTGACGACAGATACCCAAACCGATACCAACCCGGCGGGGCACGTCAGCCTCGATCCGGACCGCAAGCACGATCCGCACGAGACGCGTTTCGGCGACTTCCTGAAGGCGACGATCAAGTTCGAGGCCTCGGACCTCATCGTCAAGACCGGCAGGCCGCCGACAATTCGGCTGCGCGGCGCTCTCAAGCCGCTGGACACGCCCGAGGTGACCTCCGACGACTTCATGCAGATCGCCCGGCACATCCTCACCGAGGAGCAGTTCGCGGATCTGCACAAGTTCGGGTCGGTGGACTTCGCGTACGACTACGACGGGAAGAACCGCTTCCGGGTGAACCTGTTCCAGGCGCGGGGCAAGCTGGCGATCGCGGCGCGGCGCATCACGAGCAACATCCTGCCGTTCGAGGGGCTGCACCTCCCGGCGATCATGTCCGACATCGCGCTGCAGCCGCAGGGCTTGGTGCTGCTGTGCGGCGTGACGGGCTCGGGCAAGAGCACGACGATCGCGTCGATGCTGGATTATGTGAACGCGCGCAAGCCGGTTCACATCCTGACGATCGAGGACCCGATCGAGTACATCTTCGAGGACCGCAAGGCGACGATCAACCAGCGGGAGATCGGGATCGACTGCCTGGACTTCAAGATCGCGCTGCGGGCGCTGGTGCGTGAGAACCCCGACATCGTGCTGATCGGCGAGATGCGTGACGCCGAGACGTTCGAGGCGGCGCTGATCGCCGCCGAGACGGGCCACCTGGTGTACGGGACAATCCACGCGTCGAGCACGACGCAGACGTTCAGCCGTATCTACGGGCTGTTCCCGCAGGAGGATCTGGAGGAGATCCGCAAGGTTCTGGCGTACCAGATGCGTGCGTTCGTGTATCAGAAGCTGCTGCCGACGCTGCACGAGGACATCCACCGGATCCCGGCGCTGGAGATCCTGATCAACAACACGGTGGTGCAGAAGCACATCCTGGACGGTCGCGAGGGCGAGCTGCGCGAGTATCTGAACTCGGTCGAGGCGCGCCAGAGCGGCATGATCGATTTCAACCACTCGCTGGTGCAGCTGGTGGAGAACGAGTACATCCACATGCGGGTGGCGATGGAGTCGAGCCCGAACTCCGACGACCTGAAGATGAAGCTGAAGAAGCTCGGCTAGCGGTTTGGGACTGGGGACCTGAGGCATCCCTGCGGGGATCGGACGAGGAAAAGGAAGCGACAGCCGTGATGACGCCGCTCGAATCTCTGGGGGGGATGCTGGGGGCGGGCGTTGTGCTCGTCAGCTGGTGGAAGGCCCTGCTGTTCATCCCGCCGTTCCTCGCGTGGGCGCGGCTGATCTCGACCGTGTACGACAAGCACGCGGCGCGATTCCATCTGGCGAGGGAGAAGTGGAACCTGGGGCACATGGTCGCGGGGACTGTTGCGTTGCTCGTCGGGATGTTCCTGCCGGCGCTGATCGGGCTGGAGGGGATCGTCGGGTTCCTCGTCGGGTGGGTGGCGATGCTGCTGATCCTCTTCGGCGACATCGCCTGGTACCCCGCGGTCGCCAACAAGGATCCGCGCGTGCCCGAGGAGTTCCGGGTGCGCCTGAACCTCGACAGCTTCAAGGCGGCGCGGGAGCAGAAGGCCGCGGCGAAGCTCGCCGGCACCGCCGAACTGGCGATCCTCAAGCCGAACAAGAAGCTGGTGACCGTGCCGCAGAGCGATGCGCCGGAGTATCCGGTGCGTGTCGCGGCAGAGCAACTGGTCATCAAGGCGATGGAGATCCGTGCGAGCCACCTGGACGTGCTGCCGGCGTCGAGGGATGGTGCGTACGGCGTGCGGTATCTGGTCGATGGCGTGGCGCAGCCGGGCGAGACGCTCGCGCCGCAGGACGCCGGGCCGATCATCGAGTTCTGGCGCGGCGCCGCGGGGATGGACCTCGCCGACCGGCGCAAGCAACAGACCGGCCTGATCACTATCAAGAAGGACGACCTTGACACCAAGGCGAAGGTGACCGCGATCGGCGGATCGAGCGGGCTGCGACTTTCGATGAAGATCAACCCCGCCGAGGCGGTGCGACGCTCGGCCGACAATCTCGGCCTGTTGGAGCCGCAGCGCCAGGCACTGGACGCGATCGCGGCGGATCGCGGCGGGATCGTGCTGATTGCGGCCGCGCCGGGGCAGGGTCGCACGACGACGCTGTACTCGATCTTGAAGATGCACGACGCGTACACCAAGAACGTGCAGACGCTGGAGTTCGAGACCGAGGATGCGATCGAGGGCGCGCGCCAGAACGTCTTTGATCGCTTCGCCGAGGACCAGGACTTCGCCAAGAACCTGCGATCGATCCTGCGGCGCGATCCGGACGTGGTCGGCGTCGCGGAGGTGCCCGATCGGGACACGGCTTTGGAGGTGACCCGCGGCGATCTGCCCAACGCGCGGGTGTACCTCTCGCTGCGAGCGCCGGACGCGATGGGCGCGGTGCAGGTGTGGGCCAAGACGGTGGGCGACCTGGAGACCGCCTCGGCAAACCTCCATGGCGTCATCGCCCAGCGGCTGGTCCGCACGCTGTGCGAGAACTGCAAGGTCGCCTACCAGCCGAGCCCGGACATGCTCCGCAAGTTGGGGCTGCCCGCCGGCAAGGTCAGCCAGCTCTTCAAGAAGGGCGGGCAGGTGCTCATCAAGAACAAGCCGGAGGTCTGCCCGGTATGCAGCGGCCTGGGCTACTCGGGCCAGACGGGCGTCTTCGAGGTCTACCCGTTCGGGGCCGAGGAGCGGGAGATGGTCAAGGCCGGCAATCTCCAGGGTCTGCGGGCGGAACTGCGCAAGAAGAAGCACGTCACCATCCAGCAGGCGGCGCTGCGCAAGGCCGTCGAGGGCCTGACGAGCATCGAGGAGGTGCTGCGGGTGACCGCCGGGGATGACGCGAAGAAGAAGTCGCCCCCGAAGCAGGAGCCGGCGCCAAGCGGGGCGTGAGCGGGTCGAAATGGACCAACGGTCCGCCCGTGGTCCGATTGATTGAGGGTTTCTCATCATGATCATGAACATTCTCGCCATCGCGCTCGTCGCCGCCATCGCCTACATCTGGGTGATGCGGGGATTCTTCAGCGCGGCGTTGCACATGCTGTGCGTGCTGGTCGCCGGGGCGTTCGCGTTCGCGTTCTGGGAGCCGATGGCGTATCTGATTCTGGACAGCGTCGCCGGGAACAAAGGGTTCTTCAGCTTCCTGCCGGGCATGGCCTGGGGCGTGGCGCTGGTGGTGCCGTTCTGCGTGGCGCTGGCGCTGCTGCGGGTGGCGACGGACAAGGCGATCCCCGGCAACGTCACGCTGGACAAGCTCTCCAACGGGATCGGGGGCGGGGTCTGCGGCGCGGTCTCGGGGGTGGTCACGGCGGGCATCGTCATGATCTCCTTCGGCGCGCTGTGGGGCAACACCCAGAGCGCCTGGGCCTTCCAGCGGCTCAGCTGGGACGCCAACGGCAGGCTGGAATCCAAGAGCAAGCTCATTCTCCCGGTCGACGACATCGTCGCGATGGCGTACGGCAAGATGAGCAACACAACGCTGGCGACCGAGTACTCGCTCGCGCGGATGTACCCGAATCTCGCCGACGTGCCCTCTTCGATGCGTCACACGCTGTTCGAGGGCAAGGGACGCCCGACGATGGCGCCCAAGGAGTTCGAGGTTCTGGGCGGATACGTCGTCGGCGCCGACGAGCAGTTCAACAGCGCGCTGGAGAGCCAGGCCTCGGTGCAGGCGGCGGTCGGCCCGAGCGCCAACCCCTTCAAGCCCGTGACCGACCGCGAGGGCAACCGCCTGGACGTGCCGGGCAACTACATCGTCGGCTACGCCCTGAGCTTCGAGTCGACCGCGCGCGAGCGGGGCTCGTCGCAGGTGGTGTTCGGCTCGGCCCAGCTCCGGCTGGTCTGCGAGAACGCCCAAGGCGATGTCAAGGAGGTCTTCCCGTTCGCGTTCGTGACTCGCGCCGATCAGTCTGAGGTCGAGTACCTGCGCTACGACTTCCTCGAGGGCGACTTTCCCGCGACGTACAACGAGTCCAACCCGAAGATGGGATTTGAGTTTTTCGTCCCCGCCGGATACAAGCCCCGCTGGCTGTACGTCAAGAACACGCGCGTCGGCGTCGGCTCGTTGAGCTACGACGTGCTCACCCCCGCCCAGCGGGCGACGCGACTGGACGACAAGTCGCTGGTCGAGATGACCGAGCGCGTGTTCGACGAATCCAAGGCGATCGTCTTCCGCGTTGCCGGCAACCTGCGCGGGTCGGGGATAGAAGTCAGAGAGTTCCTGCCGCTCAACATGATCATCCAGGACGGCAACCAGGGCTCGCTGCAGCTCGATGAGTCCAAGAAGATCGTCTCCGGCACCCAGAACTATCTCCCCGAGGATCTGAACAAGCGAGGCCTCGACCGGGCGCTGCAGGTCAAGGAGTTCGATGTCGCGCGGTTCAGTGCTCTCGTCCAGATCCAGGTCACCGCGAACAACCGTGTGCCCACGCCGGCGGTCAACCTGACCGAGCTGCCGCTCTCCAACGCTCCCTCGGACGAGCCGATCTTCCTCGTCGATGACGAGGGGTACGCGTTCGCGGCGATCGGTTACGCGTACAAGGACCGCTCTCTCGCCGAGATCCGCTACACGCGCAGTGACGTGCTCAGCGGCTTCGAGGAGCTGCCCAGCGTGCCGAGCCGCTCGCGTCGCGACCAGGAGATCGTGCTGATCTTCGAGGTGCAGAAGGGCAGGCGGATCGCCGGTTTCGCGATCGGCGACACGATGTACATCAAGTTCGAGCCGCCGTTCGACGTGGACCAGAACTGACCGGCGAAACCGCCGCGATGGACGAGGCGGATATGCTCACCTGATGCGCCTGCCGTGGTCCAAGGTGTACCGCGCGTTCCCCGAGCTCGATGAGTTCGACGACGATCAGTGCGAGCGGTTTGTGCGCTGGGCTTGGTCCAAGGTCTGGCTGCGGATGGTCGTTTTGCCCGTCGCGGGGGGTATCGCGTGGGTCGTCGCGGTCCACCTCGTGTTGTCCATCTTGCCCGCCACTTTGCCCGGTTTGCCACCTGGAATCGGCGGAGCGAACCTGGTGGCGTTGCTCATTGTTGTGCTCTCACTAGCGTCGTCGGTCGCAGTGGGGTTCTTCATCCGCGATTCTCTGCTGATCCGAGCAATTCGCGATCGCGTTCGCAGCGCGCGCTGCTTGGAGTGCCGATTCAGCCTTCTCGGGCTGCCGATCTGCGAGGGAGCTGTCGCGTATCCAGAGTGCGGCACAGCGCTCGCTCTCGATGAGCTGGGCCTGACGGCGCGCGACCTGATGGTGGAAGAGGACTGATGCGGATCCCCTTCACCAAGGCGTACCGCGCGTTCGAGGAGTTCGACGGCGTGAGCACCGAGCAGTGCGAGCGTCATCTGCGGCGCGTCGCCGGCTCAATGAGCTGGCTGCCGCTGGTGATGATGGCGGCGGGGGTGCTCGCGGGCGGCGCGGCGGTGGGGGTTCTGGTCTTCCTGTACCACACCTCGCCTGGGTGGCGAGCGCCGATCGAGCAGGACGAGTCCGCGCAGACCCTCGCGCTGGTGGTGGCGGTCGCGTTCGTCGTCTTCGTCGCCGCGATCGGGGCGTTGCTCGTGCGCGATTACGCCATCTACCGCGGCATCCACCGCGAGATCCATAAGGCCCGCTGCCCGAAGTGCAAACAGAGCCTGCTGGGCGTTCCCGTGCGTGCGCCGCACTCGGCGGGCCTGCCCACGCCGGGCGATGCGTGGGTCCGCTGTCCGGAGTGCGGCAAGCGACACGACCTGATGCAGATCGGCCTCACGCCGCGCGATCTGATCCCGTTGGAGTTCCGCGAGGCGAGTCCGGATCTTGCGACCAAGCGGGGCTCGTGGTTCGGTCGCGAGCACGCGATCGGGGAGGATGAGTACACGGGCTGGTAGTGAGCGAGAGCTCGGCCGCCAGCGTGTTCTCCGCCTCGTCGTCTGGTGCGCTTTTCACCGGCCATCGTCGTGGTCATCTTCGTGCTCGGGCTGGAAAAGGCCGTGGGCCTTTTCCTGGATCTCACTGATCTTGCGGACCAAGTCCTTCGCGGCCGACTCCTTGCCCTCGAGGATCGCCATCTCCAGGGTGATCGTCTCGCGCAGGGCGTTGAGCAGGTTCATGCGCATCGCGGCGCGATAGGAATCATCGGAGCGGTATTTCTGCTGGGCGCGCTCGGATCGCGGCGCGTTGCTCACGCCGCCCTTGGCGCCGAGCAGCGCCTGCTGGAGCATCTGGACGCTCTGCAGGTCGCGCTGCATGGTCTCGCCGGTGAACTCCGAGCGCATGAGTCCAGCCATGGCTCGCCCGGCCTGTCGCATCGACCCTTCAAAGTTGGGCTGCGCGCCGCCGGCTTGCCCGCCGGGTCGTCCCTGTTGGCCCCGCCGGCTCAGCGACGCCGCCAGCTCCTCGCGGTCGAGGACGCCGTCGTCGTTCGCGTCGGCGGTGGCGAAGAACCGCTCGGCGAGCTGCTCGGGTAGCTCATCGCGTGAGAGTTTGCCGTCGCCGTTGGCGTCGCGCTGCATCATCCGCTCAACGAACTGGGCCGGGTCGCGCTGCCCGGGCTGCCCGCCGCGCTGTCCGGGTTGGCCGCTGCGCTGCCCCGGCTGTCCGGCGCGCTCGGGCTGGGAGAGTGCGAGCGCGCCGCCGCTGAGGGCGAGCAGGGCGAGGACCGTCGTGATCGAGCGGGTGCGTGTCATCGGAAAGCCTCCGTGTCTGGTTGTTCGTCAAAGAGCTCGCGGCACCGCCGCTGGCCCCAGTGCTACACAACGTGCACTCGCACGCTCTATTGCAGCAGTTCACCTCGGCTCGAGGTAGTACTCCTTGCCCCCCCAGCGGACGGGCTCGCGGCGCTTCAGCTCGCGCCCGGCCTCGGTCATGATGCGTGAGGCGAGCAGCGAGCCGATCGGGTACAGGGGAATCGCCCACAGCGGGAACCCGCCGCGACCGTAGATGAACGCGAGGTTGCCCAGCCAGACGCCCATCGAGAGCGAGGCGAGCAGGCCGCCGGCGATCCGCAGCCACGTCGGCTCGATTGGGACGAAGATCGCGAGCAGCAGAGCCGTCAGCGTCACCAGCGGCATGGCGATGGAGACGCCGCGGATGCGCCAAGCGTGCTTGAACAGTCTCGAGACCTTGAACTTCGCGCAGTCGATATAGATCCGCTTCCAGCCGACGCGAAAGGCACGCCAGGAGTCGTACATGCGAACCGTGAGCAGGCCGTCTGCGAGCAGCACGCCCGCGGGGATTCTCGCCTGATCGACCAGGCGCGCCAGGGCCATGTCCTCGAGCACCGCCTCGTTGACCGCCTCGTGCCCGCCGATTTTCTCATATGCCTCGCGGCTGAACATGATGAACTGCCCGTTGGCGAAGGCCCGCCGGCGTTCGAGACGATTGGCCTTCATGAGCGGGTACTGGTACATGAGCTCGATGCCGCAGGCGGGCTGGACGAGCCACTCGAACCAGTGGGAGCAGGAGAGATTGCTCCAGAGGCTGAGCATGCCGAGCCCGCGATCGCGCAAGAGGGCCGTGGTCGCGCGGACGAGCGAGGGGTGGAAGATCGTGTCGGCGTCGGTGAAGAGGTAGACCTGCGCATCGCGCGCGGCCTCCGATCGCGTCACGCCCACCCACACCGCGTGGACCTTGCCCGCCCAGTCGTCGGGGCATTCTTCAATTACGAGGATCTCGAATCGCTCGTCGCCGTCGATCTCGGCGAGCGCGATCTCTTTCGTGCGATCCGTGCAGCGGTCCAGCGCGATCACGACGCGCATGTGCGGGTAGTCCTGGGCCCGCAGCGACTCGATGAGCCCCGCGATCACGTCCTCCTCGTTGTGCGCCGGCACGATCACGCAGACGCGCTCGCTCGGCGGATCGGCGTCGGCCAACGCGATCCCCTCTCGCGCCTTGGGCAGCGAGCGGAGCGTGGTCACCATGCGGACATCGCCGATGATCCAGTAGACCATCAGCGCGACCGCCGTGATGACCGCGATGACGAAGAGCACCCCCATCGGCGCGATGAGGGTAGGCGAATCCCGCGATACACTCGCGCCATGGACTCGCCGGTGTTCTCTCAAGACGCGATCCGAAGCCTCGACGTGCTGGCGATCGAGCAGTTCGCGATCCCCGGCATCGTCCTGATGGAGAACGCCGGGCGGGGCGTCGCGGAGATCGCACGAACCATGCTCGCCCCGGGCGAGCGGGTCGTCATTGTCTGTGGCACGGGGAACAACGGGGGCGACGGGCTCGTCGCCGCCCGACACCTGAGCAACGCGGGCATCGTCGTCCGGATCGTGCTCGCCGGCGACCCGGATCGGGTCTCCGGCGACGCGGGGGTCAATCTCGGGATCATTCGGCGGATGGAACTGCCGCTGGTCTCCCTGGACTCAGAATCGGATGTTCGGGAGCATGGCGGCTGTCTCGCCGAAGCGGATCTTCTCATCGACGGACTCTTCGGCACGGGGCTGGATCGCCCGGTCGAGGGGTTCCGGCGCGACCTGATCGAGCGGATCAATGACGCGGGGCACGCCGGGGCACGGGTGCTGGCGATCGACCTGCCCAGCGGCCTGGACGCCGACTCGGGCCAGCCCCAAGGCGTGTGCGTGCGTGCGAGCCGGACGGCGACCCTCGTGGGGCTGAAACGGGGCTTTCGGGCGGCTCGGGAATATACAGGGGCGATCGAGGTGGTCGATATTGGCGTACCTCAGGTGCTGGTACGTCGCTTGGGCAATGAATCCGGTTGACGCGGCGAGCGAAGCGCGGGACGATTGGTGCTGGAGGTTTCCCATGGCCGTTCGGATGGAGCTGTCGCGGATCCTGATCCGCGAGCTCAACGACTTTCAGTTGATCGAGCTGCGCGAGGTGCTCGACGAGGGCGAGACCAACGGCAAGATCCGCCCCGCC
>JAJDDM010000025.1 GCA_029260315.1 Phycisphaerales bacterium
GGCACGACGCTGGACACGCGCGCAAGCATCCTGCCGCGAAGCGCTTGTGACAAACGACGCAAATGGCTCTTGCGCTCGCGGTCCCGAAGGATGCGGAGACAAGGCCCCGCTTACCCGCCCCATTCAATCGGCGCGACCTCCACGCCGCGCAACTGCCTGAGCCGCCTGGTAAGATCCGCGGCCAATACCCGCTCCATCGCCGGATCGCCGAAGCGCCCCGCGCGCACCTCCAGGCGAATCCCGCTCTCCACCGCTTCCGCCTCGATCCGAATCGGCCTGCCGAGCACATCCACGAGCTCGATCGTCGCCCGCGACTCGTCCTGCTCCCTCCGGATCACGCCGAGCGCGTGCCGTTCGACAATCGCGTCCACGCTTGCAAGGAGATCGTCCCAATCTCCTTCGACGACGATCTCACCGCCCGCGACCACATCGCCCGCCGACAGCGTCGAGACCCGCTGCGAGCCGCCGCAACCCACGACCGCCGACGTCGCTAGCCAGAGAATCGCCATCCTCAGCGTCCGGAAACCTCGCCCCACCACCCGTCTCCTGCACAGTGTTAGAGAAATATTCGGCACTCCAAGGACGCCGCCACTTGCTCCGGCCTCTGGGAACGGTATCGTTTTGGTCGAGCGCGTGCCGGTTGGGTCGTGGCCCGGCCCCGCGTCGTCGAGGAGCACCCCTGGCGTGGATATGACCATTCCGGTGCCTCGAGGCCCTCGCCGCGTCGAGATCCTCGGCACCGCCGATCGCAATCTCAAAATGCTCCGCGAGGCCCTGGGGGTCAGGATCGTCGCGCGCGACGACGAGGTCCGCGTCTCCGGCGAGCCCGATGCCGTCGTCGTCGTCCGCAACGTCATGGAGCGCCTCGCCCGCGGCGGTCGGAACGGCGACGCCCCCAGCCGCCACCAGGTTCTCGAGGTCATCGCCGACGAACTCTCCCAGGATCGCACCGCCGGCAGGGCCATCCCGCGCTCGCCCGTCGGCATGGGCCCGCTCTCGTGGGAGGGCGATCTGCACGTCTTCGTCGACGGCAGGCGGACCGAGCCCCGCACCGAGAACCAGCGGGCCTATCTCGAGGCCATCCGCACCAACGACCTGACCTTCGGTATCGGACCCGCCGGCACGGGAAAGACCTATCTGGCAGTCGCCGCGGCGGTCCACCTGCTCCGATCCGAACGGGCCCGTAAGCTCATTCTGGTGCGTCCAGCGGTCGAGGCGGGTGAGAAACTAGGATTTCTCCCCGGGGACCTCGTCGAGAAGGTGAATCCTTATTTACGACCTCTGCTGGACGCGCTGCACGACATGCTCGATTACTCGACGATCAGGCGATATCTCGCCAGCGACGTGGTCGAGATCGCCCCGCTGGCGTTCATGAGGGGCAGGACCCTCAACGGAAGCGTCATCCTGCTCGACGAGGCCCAGAACACCACCGCGGGACAGATGAAGATGTTCCTGACGCGGATGGGACATGGATCCAAGATGATCGTGACCGGCGACGTGACACAGATCGATCTGGAAGACCCGACCCAAAGCGGGCTCATCGACGCCGCGCGACGACTGCGCCGGATCTCCGGCGTAGGCTTCGTCGCGTTGGACCAGACGGACGTCGTTCGCCACGCCCTCGTGCAGCGGATCGTCCAGGCCTATGGCGAGGAGACCGCCGATGGCCAGTGAACGCCCCAAAGCCTCGACCGGCTCTCGCGGCAGGATCCGCTCGCTCCGCCGCAAACGCCCCGACCCCAAGGCATCGCTCGGCGAGATCCTCCGCCTGCTGGGCTCCAAGCGCGGCACGTCGCTGATCGTGATCGGGCTGGGCGCGCTGATCATCTTCACGATCATCGCCGCGTGGGCCCGCCAGCGCCCGCTGCTGGCGCCGGGTCGCATCGCGCCCGAGACCATCCTGGCCCGCGTGGACTTCCAGATCGACGACCCCGACGCCTCCGAGGACGCGCTCAAGGACGCCCGCGACCGGGCCCCGCGCGTGTATGTCGCGATGGACGCGGTGCTCGATGAGATCCGCACCTCGCTGCGCAACCTGCCCAAGACCGTCGAGGCCGCCGAGAGCCTCGACCAGATCGACCCCGAGATCGTCCAGCAGTTCGGCCTGAACGAGGCCCGCCTGAACGCGATCAAGCGGATGATCGTCGATGGCGAGCCGTCGGATTCCTGGCTCGCGATCGTCGACGCCGTGCACCGCGAGCTCCAGGTCTCGCCCATGCTCGACGCCCAGGTCTGGCAGCAGGACAACCTCAGCCGCAACGCCAAGATCGAGCTGCGCGCAGGCGAGAGCCGCGGCGTGCATGACAAGGCTGTTGCGATCAATCTGGGCGATCCCGCGGCCCTCCTCGGACGCGTCGAGCTGGTCGCGATCCGCGCCAAGGTCCCCACCGACCTGCGCCCCGTCGTCGTCAGCCGGCTGATTGCAAACCCGACCCCGACCTTCCGCTTCGACCCCAACGCGACACAGGAGCTCGCCGAGGAGGCGGCGTCCAACGTCGAGCTGGTCCGGCGCTCGATCGAGCAGAGCTCGGTGCTGATCCGCAGGGGCGATACCGTCGACGCCGGCGCGCTCGAGGCCATCCACGCCGAGCGCAAGGCCTTCGCCGAGCAGCAAGGCACGCGATGGGGCGTCTGGTTCGGCTCGCTGGCGGGCATCGGCGCCCTGCTCAGCGGCGCGGCCCTTTACATCGTCAGCTTCTGCCCGCGCATCCGCAAGAGCGCCGCGCGCGTCGGCTGGCTCGCGGCACTCGGGGCCGCCACTTTCGCCATCGCCGTCGTCTGCTCGATCATCAATCCAACCTTCCTCATGCTCGTCGGCGTCGCGCCCACGATGCTCTTCGCCGTGCTCATCGTCCTCGCCTACGACCAGCGCTCGGCCCTGGCCCTGGGCGCCGTCCACGCGCTGGCCGTCGGGATCGCCCTGCGGCTCGACCCCGCGACGTTGGTCGTGCTCATCGCCGGAGTCTGCGCCGCCGTGCTGCTCCTGCCCGAGGTCCGCGAACGCCGAACCCTCGTGCGCATGGGCGTCTGGTCGGGGCTCACCCTGGGCGTACTCACCGTCGTCGTCTCCTTCGGCGTCAAGCCCTGGCCCATCGGCGGCGCGTTCGCCGACGTCGAGGCCTCGATCATCGGCGAGATCGGCGTCGACGCCGGCATGGCCAGCCTGGGCGGGCTGCTCGTCGCGGGGCTTGCCATGTTCCTGCTGCCCACGATCGAACGTGCGTTCAACATCACCACCGGCCTGACGCTCATGGAGCTGCGCGATCCCAAGCAGCCCCTGCTCAAGGAGCTCCAGCGCCGCGCGCCCGGCACATACAACCACTCCCTGCACGTCGCCAGCATCGCCGAGGACGCCGCCGACGCCATCGGCGCGAGAAGTCTGCTCACATACGTCGGCGCGATGTACCACGACATCGGGAAGATGAACAAGCCCGAGTACTTCGTCGAGAACCAGGCCGCGGGTCGTAACAAGCACGACAAGCTCAGCCCCGCGATGAGCCTCCTGGTCATCGTCGGGCACGTCAAGGACGGCGTCGAGCTCGCCAAGGAGTTCAACCTCCCCAAGCCGCTGCACCACTTCATCGAGGCCCACCACGGCACGACGCTGGTCGAGTACTTCTACCACCGCGCCCGCAGCGAGGACGAGGGCGCAGGCCCCGCCGAGTTCGACTACCGCTATCCCGGCCCCAAGCCCAGCACCAAGGAGTGCGCGATCCTCATGCTCTCAGACGCCGTCGAGAGCGCCACCCGCACGCTCAAGGAGCCCACGCCCAGCCGCATCGACGCCCTCGTGCGAGAGCTCGCCACCAAGCGCCTGCTCGACGGGCAGTTCGACGACTGCGGCCTCACGCTCCGCGAACTCAACACGATCACCCAGACGATCAGCAAGTCCGTCTCGTCGATCTACCACGGACGCATCTCCTACCCCACCGGCGAGAGCAAGGGCCAGCCCGTGGCACGCCAGCGGGCCTGAGCCCCGCGCGGAACATCCTTCGACCGGGAGCACCGCCGTGACACGAGACGAGCTGCTGCAACGGATCGCGCACGGGCGGACCGACCTCGTCATCGAGTTGCTCCACCTCGACGACTGGCGCGACGCTCTGGCCGAGGGCGCCATCAATGCCCTGCGCTGGTGCGTCTACTACGACGACACGACCGCGATCCGCGCCGTGCTCGACGCCGGCGGCGACCTCTCGCCGATCGACAAGGACGAGGAGCTGCTCAACGCCGCGTTCTTCGGGCATTGGAAGGTCTGCGACCTGCTCCTCGAGCACGGGGCCGATGTGAACGCCCGCGTGCCGGAGACCGGCGAGACGGCCCTGCACAACGCGTTCACCAAGGCCAATCGCCCCCACTACTTCTATGTCGTCCGCCTGCTCATCGAGCATGGCGCGGATCCCAACGCCAGGACCATCCCCGGACGCGAGACCGGCGGCTTCATGCGCGACGTGCGCACCATGGGCGAGACGCCCCTGCATCGGGCCGCCGCGTTCGCCGACGCCGAGATCATCGAATACTTGCTCGATCACGGCGCAGACCGCGAGGCGCGGGACGATCGCGGCGACTCGCCCATGGCCTGGGCCAGCCTGCACCTGCGCCCGGGCAGCGTCCTCGAACTGCTCGGCTTCGCCGAGCACCGCGTCGGCCCCAACGCCGGCAAACGCCTGACCAGCGACCACGGCGCGGGCTGGGGCAACGGCATGGAACGCAACCTCATGGGCGACTACCTGCCGCTGAGCCTGAACGACGAGTAACGCACGGCCAGAGAGTGGGTGCCGTGGTCTGAGGAGGCTCTGCGACGAAGGCCACGCGATCTGTCTAGAGCGGATTGAGCCCGTTCGTAGCGTGCGATTGGCCGGCTGCGCATCACAGGCCCAACCGTGAGGGCGCTTTGCGTCAACTGGCGGAGAACTCGAACGAATGCGGATGACCGAGCG
>JAJDDM010000026.1 GCA_029260315.1 Phycisphaerales bacterium
CGTACCGCCTGCCGGGGCGACCGTCCACGCCTCGACCCGTTCGCGTCTTCGTTGACATCGCCGGCCTCCTTGCCGACGAGCAGTCTCACATATCATCCAACAAAGCGCAACCGAACGAGCGCCGAACAAATGGGCCGTCAGGCAGAGCCTAGGCCCTCGCCAGATTCGAGCGCGGCTCCGCCGCTGAGTAACGGCTACGAACGAACCCTCAAAACTCGCACTGCTTCGGCGCACGCGGAAACGGGATCACATCCCGGATATTCTGCATCCCCGTCGCCAGGAGAATCAGCCGCTCGAACCCAAGCCCGAACCCCGCGTGCGGCACCGTCCCGTACCGGCGCAAGTCCCGGTACCACCAATACCCCTCGCTCTCCAGCCCCGACTCTGCGATCCGCGCGTCCAGGACATCCAGCCGCTCCTCGCGCTGCGACCCGCCGATGATCTCCCCGATCCGCGGCACCAGCACGTCCATCCCCGCCACCGTCTTCCCGTCACCATTCAGCCGCATATAGAAAGCCTTGATCTCCTTCGGCCAATCGATAATCGTCACCGGCTGCTTAAAATGCTCCTCGGTCAGATACCGCTCGTGCTCGGTCTGCAGATCCCTACCCCACGCCACCGGAAACTCGAACGACGCCTCGGCCTTGGACAGAATGTCGATCGCCTCGGTGTACGTCAGCACTCGGAACGGCGACTCGATGACGTGCCGCAGACGCTCGATCAGCCCCTTTTCGATCCGCAAATCGAAGAACGCCATGTCGTCCGCCCGCGCCGTCAGCAGATCGTCCAGCAGGAACTTCAGCATCTCCTCGGCGAGCCGCGCGTTGTCGTGGATATCCCCGAACGCGATCTCCGGCTCGACCATCCAGAACTCCGCCAGGTGCCGGGCCGTGTTGCTGTTCTCGGCCCGGAACGTCGGCCCGAACGTGTACACCCGGCTCAGCGAGCAGCAATACGTCTCGACCTCCAACTGCCCCGACACCGTCAGAAACGCCGGCCGCCCGAAGAAATCCTGCGAGAAATCGATCTCGCCGCTCTTGCCTGCTGCCTGCTGCCCGTCGCCCTTCCTCGGCAGATTCATCAGGTCCAGCGTGCTCACCCGGAACATCTGCCCGGCCCCCTCGGCGTCGCTGGACGTAACGATCGGCGTGTGCACCCAATAAAATCCCCGCTCGTCGAAAAACCGATGGATCCCCATCGCCAGCCGGTGGCGCACCCGCGCCATCGCGCTAAACGTGTTCGTCCGCGTCCGCAGGTGCGCCTGCTCGCGCAGATACTCGAACGTGTGACGCTTCTGGGGCACCGGGTATGTATCCGGATCCTCCACCCACCCGACGACCCGGATCTCGCTCGCCTCGATCTCGACGGCCTGGCCTTTGCCCTGGCTCTCGACCAGCCTGCCGTCGACCTCGATCGCGCACGCCGTCGTCAGCCTCGCGATCTCGCTCTCGTAGTTCGGCAGATCGCCCCGCGCGACGACCTGGATCGGATCGTGGCACGTCCCGTCGTGGAGTTGGATGAAGCTCAGCCCGCCGTCGGCCTTGCTGTCGCGGCGCGTCCGTACCCACCCCTTGACCGTCAGCTCCCGCCCCGCCTCGCTCGCGAGCGCCTCCGACACCTTGATCCACGCCATCGATCACCTCCGAAGAGGCGGATGGTAGCTGGCGCGCCATCCCGCCACGCGCCCCCAAGCCGGGGCGGCGGCATCCTGCCGCCGATCGCAAGCCGGGGCGGTGGCATCCTGCCGCCGATCGCCGCAGGCGATACTGACGACCGGAAAAGAGCCGACTCGCCTCACCGCCGCCCATGCCACGGATTGTTGATCCACCCGAACGGGCGGTTCTCGTCCCAATCCGCGACCGATCCGTAGCTCCACCAGTACCGATACCACTGGCGTTCTTTGGCCTTGCTCGTGACATAGAAGTGATTCGCGACGAGGTCCTGCATGGATTCCTCGCGCTCGGTGTCCGGGCCCATCGGCGGGTCGAACAGCTCCACCACGCCGTCGAGGTTCAGCATGTTCCCCTTCTTCCCGTGCCGCTCGGTGATCTGGTCCATGTTCCCCCACATCCCGTCGCGCACACGCTCGTTGTGTGCCACATCGTGTGCTCTTCGAGGTACACGGGGATCCCGCGCAACCGCGTGAACCGGTCCTCGAACTGCGGCGGCAGCCTCGCCGGCGGGTTCCGGGACGCCCCCGGATCCAGATACCCCGCGAACAAGGTCGCGCTCAGCCGCGCCCCGGACGTATCCCGCGCCATCGTGTAGTCAAAGTCCAGCACCGCTCCGGGCCCGAAGAACCCCCCGCCCTGGCCCGTGCCTTCCGAGTCCAGCCGCCGATTGCTCGGACACTCGTTCACCTTGTCGGCGAAGTCCACATATACAGATGCCCCGGCAGCTCGCGCTGCTCCACCGGCTGGTTATTCGGTCCCAAGCGGGCCCAATCCCTGGAGTGCCAGATTTGCTCGTCGTTGTCGTTGGCGTAGAGCGTCATCGCGATGCCGATCTGGCGCAGGTTGCTCTGGCACATCACCTGTCGCCCGCTCTCGCGCGCCGAGCCCAGCGCCGGCAGCAGGATGCTGATAAGGACCGCGATGATCGCGATCACAATGAGCAACTCGATCAGCGTGAACGCCGATCGCCGGGCCAGAGCCTGATTCTCCGCGAGGGTCATGCGACCAGCATACAGGATCTCCGAGTCCGGACAAGCCGAGCGATCAGGATCCGTTCGCCTCCGCGCACATCCGGGTGTTTTTCCGCAAATGGTCCGGGTTGATCGTCCCGACCACGGCGGACGAGACGCTTCGCTCGCCGAGCACGAATCGCAGAGACTCGCCCGGATCCGCCGCGTGCCCACTCGCCAGGACCTTTTTGATAAGCACCCCAACCCCGCGCCGCCCGGCCTCGCGGATCGCACCCAAATCGCCCGTCTGTGCAGGATTGAGCGTCGCCATGACCACGCCGCAGGTATCCAGCGCCCGCATCGCCCCCTCCGGCGTCTTGGTCGAGACGCCAAACGACAGGACCTTGCCCTCTTGCTGAAGTGTCTCCAACGCTTCGATCGCGCCGGACTCCTCGAGAATCCAAGCATCCCGCCCGTCGGAATGCAGCAGGACGCACTCGACCCGATCAGTCCTCAGACGCACCAGACTCCGTTCGACGCTGGTCCGGATCGCCCCAGGCGAAAAGTCGAAACGCGAGCGCCCGTCCTCGAACGTCTCCCCAGCCTTGGTGACGATCACCCAGTCATCACGCATCCCCGAGAGCAGCCCGCCCAGACGATCCTCGCTCGACCCGTACGCCGGGGCGGTATCGATCAGATTCACGCCCAGCTCTCGCGCAACCGCGAGCAACGCCGCCGCCTCCTCATCGCTCGGCAGATCGAAACCCAACGGATACTTCACACCCTCATTTCTCCCGAGCTTGACCGTCCCCAGCCCCAAGACGCCCACGCGCAGCCCCGTCGATCCCAATGCCCGCGTCGGAATCACGCCCGCCACTCCCGCTGCTCAGCCCACGGCGGATCCGACACGGGAGCACCCGCCGACCCGACGCCCGCCTGCGCATGGGCCGAGTCCGCCGGCATGTGTTCGAGAATCTCTTCGGCCGCGCGCGGCGCGAGCGCCAGCTTCGTCGGCCAGCAGAAGATCGCGTTGCCGACCTCGCGGACGATCGGCCCCGCCGGGCGCTTCCCGCCCGCCTGCGCCCCCTCGACGCGATCGACCCGCCACGTCGCGAACCGAACGCCCGCAAGCTCCACCCAAGGCAGCAACTTCGCAAGCTCCTCTCGAGCCGCCTCTATCTGCGCATCGGGCTCGCGAGCGACACCCTCCTCGGCGACCCGCCCGCCGATCCACCACACCCGATCGCCATTCTCTCCCGCGCTGGTGATCGTCGCCAGCGGCGTCGAGCTCGCCCCGATCGCGTGCCCGAACAGCTCCGGCAGATCCCCGCGCGCCATCACCATGTGCAGCGGGCGACGCTGCGCACGCACGAACCCCGCCATCGCCGGGCCCAGGCGCGACAGGTACTCCATGTTCCCCGCCCCAGCGCAGAATACATACCGCTCGCCGGTGATCTCGACCTCGCATCCATCGACCGTCACGAACACGCGCTCGACACCCCGCTCGCCGCGCAGCAACCGGACGTTTTCAGGGAACCGCGCCCGCACGATCACTTCCCCATGCGCATCCGCGATCGCGCTGAGCACCGTCGCCACATCCAGCACCGGCTCATCCAGCCCGTACACATCGACCGACTTCGGCGCATCGCGAAACACCGCGGGCCGATCGTCTATCTCCACCCGATCCGGCGTCGCCCTGATCGCCCTGCTCGCCGCGAGCCCCATCAGCCGCGACCCAAACCCCGGCGTGGTCCACAAGTAGCACCGCTCGCTCAGCGCCCTTGCCGCCGACAGATCCACCTCGCCGCGACCTTCCAGGCACGCCCGCCAGATCGCCGGCATGTCGCGGATCGCGGCGCTCTCGCGCCCGGCGGCTCCGCCCAGGGCGTACTTGACCCCGCCGTGGATGATCCCCTGGCTCGCGATCGTCTGCCCCGAGCCCAGGGCCCGCGCCTCGATCAGTACCGCCGAGTACCCTAGCTGACGCAGCCGGGCGAGCGTCCACAGCCCGGCGATCCCCCCGCCGAAGATCACCGCATCGACCTGCACGTTGGCGTCCACGGACTCGACCATTGCCCGGATCATTGAGCCAGTCAAACCCGGGAGCGAATGGCAGGGGTTTCGCCCGCCGGGTTGGCGCGCACCTCCGCCGGTGGTGGTGGGCCTGGTATCTGCTTCTCGTCCTGCTCAGCCACGCCCCGGAACTGATCCCTCAACAGAGGCAAGGTCCACCGAGTCCCACTATCGAGATCCCCGCGACGACGGCTGAGGGTGCGTTGCCTGACCGGACTATCCGCCTGGCCTACGAGCACTGGCCCGTGCCGCCGGGCGCGCCCCCGCGGGCGGCGAACACGCCGATCATCTACCTCCACGGCTCGCCCGGCGATGCCAACAACTTCGCTATCCTCGCGCCCTTCCTCGCTGACAGAGGCTTCGAGGGCCTCGCCCCGGACCTCCCCGGCTTCGGCGAGAGCGACCACTTGGTCCCCGACTACTCCGTCCGCGCCTACGCCCACGCCGTGCTCGCCATGATGGACGATCTCTCCATCGAGCGTGCTCACATGGTCGTCTGGAGCATGGGCGGCGGGGTCTCGCTCAACATGGCCGATCTCGCCCCCGATCGTGTCGCCTCCATCACCCTCATGGCCGCGATCGGCGCTCAGGAGACCGAGGGCTCCGGCGACTACCTCTTCGAGCACGCCAAGTACGCGCTGGGCTATCTGGGCTTCGTCGTCGGGGGCGAGCTCGTGCCCCTGCCCTGGCACCGCGACCGCTGGTTCCGCCACAGCTGGATCCGCAACTTCTTCGACACCAACCAGCGGCGCATCGGCGCGATCATGCAGCGCCTCCAGACGCCGACGCTCATTCTTCAAGGTCGCCACGACTTTCTCGTGCCGTACTGGGCCGCCGAGCGCCACCACGAGCTGATCGGGCCGAGCCAGCTCGTCATGCTCGACGCCAACCACTTCATCCCCGTCACCGACGGGCAGGTCCAGATCGCCGCGGCGTGGATCGACAGGTTCATTCGGAGCGTCGAGCGGGGCGAGCCGATGACGGGCGAGGTCAACCTCGCGCCGCACCCGGTCCGCGCGTGGATCGTTGAGCGGTTCTACGAACTGGGCGCATGGGTCCGCTCTTGGCACTGGGCGATGCAATCGCTGCTGTTCGCGGCACTCGGAACCCTCGGCATCACCCCCGCCATCGCCGTCGCCGGCCTGCTCCGCGCGACAGAAGACGTCAACATCGCCGTCTCGCTGGTCGGCTTGCTTGCGTTGCGTGTGTTCTCGCGAGGGCCACCGCGCGTTCGCCGCCCCGACAAGATCATCCTCCACGGCGTTGCAATCTGGGCCCTCACGTTCGTCGCCTGGCTCGTCGCGGCCCAGGTCACGCTCCCTCTCGCAGACCGTCTGAGCGGACCCGGCCTGCTCGCGGGATTTCTGCTCGCGCTGCTGGTCGTCCACGTCCTGCGCAACCTCTGGACCCGCCAGCGCCGCCAGCGCGCTCGCGCCAAACTCACCCGAGTTCTCAGCCACGAGTTCTGGCCGCCATGGATCTTCTATCTCCCGCTCATCCCCTGGCTCGCGTTCCTGTCGATCCGCCACCGCTCGCCGCTGGTCTTCACCGGCGTCAACCCCGCGATCAACAACGCCGGCGGCGTCGCGGGCGAGTCCAAGATCGAGATCCTGCACGCGATCCGCGACGACGCCGTGCTCGAGGCCCACACGATCGACGCCGGCCCCCCGCCCGATGAACGCGCAGACGCCGCGCTTCGGATCATGGAAGCGAGTGAGAACCTGCGCGAGTTTCCCATCGTTCTCAAGCCTCTCGCCGGCGAACGCGGCAAGGGCGTCCGGGTCGTCCGCACGCCCGAGCAACTCCGCGACTACTTCAATTCGCACACCGCCGACACCATCCTCCAGCAATACCACCCCGGCCCGATCGAGCTCGGCGTGCTCTGGATCCGCACCCCTCGCGCAACCGAGTCAAAGGATCCCGCACCAGATGCCCAAGCCGGCCGCATCTTCTCCATCACCAGAAAGGAGTTCCCATACGTCGTCGGCGACGGCAGTCGCACGTTGAGACAGCTCATCCTCGCCCACCGGCGCTATCGCTGCCAGGCCGATCTGTTTCTCAGGCGTCTCGCCGAGCACGCCGACGAGATCCCGCCGGCGAACGAGCGCTTCACGCTCGGCGCGATCGGCAACCACGCCCAGGGCGCGATCTTCCGTGATGGAGCAGAGCTCATTACACCCGCGCTCTCTCGACGGATCGACCAGATGGCAAGCTCTCTACGCACCGCGGACGACCAGCCCGCCCTCGATATCGGCCGATTCGACCTGCGCGTCTCCTCGCTCGAAGACGCCTCGGCGGGCAAGAACCTCGCCATCGTCGAGCTCAACGGGGCAACCGCCGAGTCGACCAACATCTACGACCCCGACCGCTCGGCACTCTGGGCCTACGCCGTGCTCTTCCGCCAATGGGCCGCGCTCTACCGCCTCGGCGCCTGGCGTCGCGCTCGCGGCGCAACGCAGATGCGTTTGCGAGCGTTTCTCGCCATGCTCTGGCGTCACCACGGGCCGCGCAGCCGGAGCGCCGACGCTTGAAAATGGCGTTTCGCTTGGCCTGAGTTGCCGTGGTGTGAGGGGGCTCTGCGACCAGCGCCACGCTAACGACGCCGTGATCGTCCGAAGTCCAAGGGCCGCTCGACTACCGGCTGGAAGCCGGTGCTACCACTCGCGACGCCGCCCTCGCGCCGCGCTCTCACTCTGCCACTTCGCCATTCTGCCCCTCTGCCACTTCCCCCGCCGCCCCCTCAGGCGGCGATATTCCGCAGAAACGTGCCCAACTCATCCACCGCCGGCTCCTCGCTCGCCTCCAGCCCCAGCGCATCGACAACCGTCGCCGCAGACTCGTCCGTCGGATCGAACCGGTACGACACGAGCCCGTCGCCCTTGGAATCCAGCAGCACCGCCAGCACCTTCGAAGGTCCCTCGACCTCCACCCGCACCCTGCCGAACGAGAACTCGAACTCCTCCGGGCGATTCAGCCCCTCGACCACGAAGCCCGTACACGCGAGCTCGTCCGCCGCGTCCGCGAGCTGGCGATGCGTCAGCTCCCGCAGCGCCTCCAGGTCGGTGATCGCCTCGGCGACCTCGCCGAACACGCTCACCAGCGTCTCGTACTCCCCGACCGTTTGGTTGATCGACCCGCGCAGCTCCTTCTCGCTCAGCCCCAGCATGCTCGCCGCATTGTCGCTGAGATTACCCGGATCGACCTGGTCGTCCTCTATTCTCAGGTGCAGCCCGCCGACGAAGTACGCGATCCGGTGCAGCACCTCCATCTCATCGTTCGCCTCGCGCGTCGCCGGCAGCGTGTGATGGCGTTCGATCGGCTTGCGCAGCGTGTCCGGCAGATCCCAGATCCGACACAACGCCGAGATCACGTCCACATGCGTACACGGGAGCCGCCGGAACTCCTGGCGGAACAGCTCCTGCGGCGTCCAGTCCTGCTCGAGCATCGCCCCGTACGCCGGCCCCGCCAGCTCGCGCAGCAACGGAATTCCCGTGTCGATCATCAACCCGATCAGAAACGCCTCGCCCGCGCGAGCCGGGGCGAGCTTCTCGCCGAGCATCCCCGCGACGCACGCCCGGAACACCGACTCGCCCCAGATCTGACGCGACAGCTCCTTGGGCCCGCCCTGCGACGCCTTCGAGAGATGGAACCCCAGCGTGATCCCCCGGATCCGCTGCAGGCCCAGCAGCATGCACGCCCGCTCCGGCGTCGTCACCGGGTTTCGCTGCGCGAAGTGCGCCGAGTTCGCCACCCGCAGAATCCGACCGCACAGCGTCGGATCGTGCTTCACGACTCCGGCGAAGTCCGCCGGCACCGACTCCGGATCTTCCATCAGTCCGAGAACCTGCTGGGCAATCTCGGGCTGGGTCTCCGGCAGGATCCTCTCCAGCCGCTGACGGAGGCGATCGATCAGCGCGTCCACCTGCGCCGCGCTGAGATCCTTCCTCGCCTTCATGCACGCACCCCTGGCCGACATGATCGCCGGACCGGCGAATCTACTCCATCGGCACGCCGATTCGCAGCCTCAAGCCGCTCTCACGCGATCCCAGGTCAGTTTCCGGGCTGGATGGGCTCGAACTCAGGGCTGCACGCGTGTCGCCGACCATGGACCGCCCGAGAACTCTCCATCCGAACCAGCGAGCTCGCGCGTCCACGCCGCTCGGTCGTGGATCCGCCCGGCTCCGCCAGCCCAGAGCTCCACCCGCTCGAACCAGAGGCGAAACCCTCCCCAATGCGGCGGCCGAGGTACGGATACCTCGGACTCGCCGAGCACGTCGCTCGGGCCAACCCCGAGCCGCTCCATCGCTCGCGAGACCCGTTCCAGGAGATCCTCGCGCGAGGCGATGGGCTGGCTCTGGTCGCTCGCCCAGGCCCCGATGCGGGAAATCACGGATCTGCTCGCGAAGTACCGATCGCTCTCGCTCTCGGGGCTCTGAACCACGCGCCCCTCGACCCGGATCTGGCGCTCGAACGCGTCGAAGTGGAAGACCGCCGAGGCTTGGTCCTGCTGGGCCAACTCCCGCCCCTTGCGGCTGTTGTGGTTCGTGTAGAAGACCAGATAGCCCGCGTCGTCGAGATGCTTGCACAGGACGATGCGGACCGAGGGCACGCCCCTGGCGTCGGCGGTCGCCAGGGCGATGGCATCCGGGTTGAGGGTCCTGCGGGCGGCCACCGCCTCCTCGAACCAGGCGTGCATGATCGCCAGCGGGCTCTCGGGCAACGTCTCGGGCAGGCCCTCTCCCGATATCAACTCGGACGTACCTTTCTGCGATTCGCTCACGATCCAAGGCTATGCCCGAGCCCGACCATGCGTACCGTGCTCCCAAGCGACAGGAAGTCCTGAACAACTCGCATAGAGCCTGTCTTTAGGCAGGTTCGAGCACGCAGGGAGGCGATGCTGTGGGCGTGAGTGACACCATGACAACCCAGCGCGAACAGCGCCAGTTGCGCGACAGCGCCCCGCGCCCCTCGCTCGATCGTCTTTTCGACCGCCTCCCCCCGCACTCGATCGAGTCCGAGATGGCCCTGCTGGGCTCGATGATCATCGACCCCTCGGTCATCCCCGACGCGATGGGTATCGTCCGCAGCGCGGACCGGTTCTATCAGGGGCATCACGGCGCGATCTACGAGGCGATCGTCACGCTCTACGATACCCGCAGATCGCTTGATCTCGTCCAGCTTGTCGAGGCGCTGCGTGACAGTGACGTGCTGAGAGACGCCGGCGGCGAGGAGTATCTCGTTCAGCTCGCCGACCAGGTTCCCAGCGCCGTCGCGGCGCCGCATTACGCCAAGATCGTCGCCGACAAGGCCCGCCTGCGCGATCTGATCCGAGTTTCGGGGGACGTTCTCTACGACGCCTACCACGCCAATCCCATGGGTGAAGAAGGCGTGCGCGAGATCATGGACCGCGCCGAGATGAAGGTCTTCGAGGTCGCCAAGGAAGAGTCCACTTCCGACCCCCAGGAACTCCGCGTGCTCGTCATGGAGGAGTACGACCGCATCGAGAACCAGGACGGCACCGTCACCGGACTGCGCACCGGTTATCTCGATCTCGACGAGAAGGTCCACGGCCTGCACTCCGGCGAGATGCTCGTCCTCGC
>JAJDDM010000027.1 GCA_029260315.1 Phycisphaerales bacterium
GGCTTGCGACCGCGAAAGAAGAGCTTGACGCCCGTCCCGCTGGGCGAGAACTCGGCGTAGGTCCCGAATGCCTGAACGATGCCCTTGGCCGCGTCGCTCAGCGTGCCCGCCTCGTCTACGCAGTCGTCGAGGTCGATCCCCATGATGTCATCATCGTTCGTGAACACCACGCCCACGCCGTCCCAGCCGCGTCTCTCCACGGCGGCCATCGCGGTGTCGTAGTCGCACCATGTCGCGGGATCCGTCGAGCTGGCGCTGCCGCCGCTCTTGGCGTCCTTGGGGACCTTGGTCGGCTTGCCATCGCGGATCTCCTCCTTCCAGCAGACCCAGCGATCAAGCGCATAGAGGTCATGCGGAATTCCAGTTTCGCTTGGCGCACTCGGGGCCATCTCACAGCCCCTCGTCGGCGAGTGCCCGAGCGAGTTCGGCTCCGTCCACCGCCTCCTGGGTATCTCGAAAGCTCGGGCCCTCGGCTCCGCCATGTGCTGGGGCGGAAGCGCCGGACGCCGGGAATCGATGTGCGTCGGCGGTCGCCAACTCCGTGCCAAACTCGTCGATCCACGGTCTCGTGGTGAATAAGCGGCCTCCGAGCCGCACATGGCGCAGCCTTACGCGGAGCCCGCTCCGTGACTTGATACCCTGCCTGCACCAACGCCAGACACAGCTCGGGGATGGTCGCCCCGGAACCAAGGCCGCGGCCTGCGAGATTGAGATGTACTCCTGGTTCGTGCTATCCACGCAATACTCCTGTTCACACGCGAGGAGTGCAGTTTGGAGTGCGTTTCTTGCGCGCAAACACATTGGGGGGGTCACAATTTCGCAATTCGCCCTATGCAGCCCAGCGGGGCCGTTTTGGGGCCGAGAAAAACTTAAGGATGAACGTCCGCGCAAACAGTCCGCCATCGGTAATGGGCGCTTCAACGGCAGCACTCACAACCAACCGCGACTACGATGTGCAGCAGTTGCAAGGAGGCGACATGCGTCAACGAGCTGAACCACGGCAATCCGGGCTGGGATCGAACAGTGTGACTCGCCCCAAACGGGCTCCCGCAAGGCCTCGTCGAGGTGGGGCAACGCCAGATCCCCTGAGCCGCCTCATCAGCGCTGTGATCGACGTGGAGTGTTTCACTAGCTACCTCAAACACATCCTCATTGAGGCCTGCGAACTCCACGAAACTATGGGCCCGCCGCGGCCCGAGCAGTTGCCCGCCGCGAGGCCGCTGCGGGAGCGTCGAGCCGCGGAGTTGCTTCGTCGTGCGAATCTCCTTCGCCTGGGCTCGACGGAGCGGCTGGACGTCGAGTTGGAGGCCCGACACACCGACCGATGGACGAATGTCACCGACGAGTTGGAGCACTGCTACCGCGACCTATGTACGCATATCGAGGAAGTGTTAGACGCTGCGCCGCGAGCCGCAAGCGTATTGGACGCGAATCAGCCAGATCTGCAAGCCCGCCTCTCACTTCGCGTTCGGCGCCAGATCCACGCCCTATTCGCACCCCTGAGACCGATCATTGTGGGAGAGGACGCGCGGGGTTTGTCCGCGGCGCCACAGCGTCGGCTCATTGAGCATCTAGAACAGAGTAATGACGCCTTGCAGGATACTCGTGTGGAGATGCAGGCTCGACGTGATTACCCAAGTGGCTGGTTGACCGTGACAGAGGCAGCCGAGCTGCTTGCGCAGGACCTTGGCAGAGACATCGACCGAAAGAATAGGATGTCGCTGTCGGGCCAAATCTCGCGCGCCGCAACTGCAGGCGAGGTCGTCTCGAACGGATTGTCGGATCGGGATCGCCGTATTGACCCTGTGTCATTCGCCGCGTATCGCCTGAAGCGACGTGATGCCTTCCTGGACTCGTACGACTGACTGCCAGTCTCGTCAGCCAGCCCGCCGCAGGACCTCCGCGACTCGCGCCTGGTCGCGCTCGGCGTACACCGCGTCCGTTATCGCCGCGCTGGCGTGCCCAAGCACGAGCTGAGCCGCCTCAAGCCCAAACTCGCGCCGAATGCGAGTCGCCGCATTGTGCCGAAGCTGGTGCGGATGCCATCTGTGCTTCTGTCGCCACGCGCGGAGTTCCTCCCGCTCCGTCGCGCTCAGCCGCGCCTCGAACTGTTTACGGGTCTCTCGGCGACCGTCCCGATCCACGCGAGGCTGCAATCGCTCGGGTGGCGGAAAGGCCCGGTCGCAAGCGTACTGGATTGCCCGACGGTAGCTGTCCACGGAGTACGCGTTGCCGGGTGACCGCGCGGGCTCCGCTCGCAGGTTCGTTCCGGGACGATTGCCGCAAGAGACTGGCGTCCTGCGCGTCTCGTGCATCCTCTTGCGGCGTTCGGCTTCGGCTTCAGTGGGGCTAAAGAGTGGCGCATTCGGCTCTCGCCCCAGACAGAACGGTTCCAGCACCGCTTCCGCTCCGGGACCGAAATAGACCATGCGATCAAGCCCGCGATGAGCCGACTTGTGCTCACATAGCCGCGCGACCAGAAGCCCGCTCTCTGCGTCTCGCGTCAGGTCCGCGCCGCGCAGGCCGACGATCTCGCCCGGTCGCGCGCCGGTGAGAAGTTGCAGGCGCACCATCGCGGCAACGGGCGTCGCGAGGTGCCGTAGCGTTGTGTCAATCGCCTCCTCCGGAACAGGCTCGACTCGCCGCCCCTCGCGAGCCGAGGTGCGCCCACGCTTCAGCGGCTCGACCATCGCGAGCGCCTGCGCAACCGAGGGCGAGAGCATCTCCTGCGTCACGCCCCAGCGGAATACCGCGATCACGATTCGAACTCGGTCGTTCACTGTCGATCGCGACCATGGCCGCCGCGGCGGGCAAGCGCTCGGATCGCCCGCAACCATGGCCTCGCGCAGTAGCCGAAGCCGCCTTGGGCCATAGGCGCTGAGCGGCGTCGAGCCGTCCATCGTGCGAAGTAGCCTCAGCGTCGTGCGGATCGCGTGGCTTCGCTTGGGTAGGAACACCTTCGCGACTCGCCTCCAGTACTCAAGAACGAGTTCGGCCACCGTTGGCTCACTGGCGGTGCAGGGCTCCAGGGTGGCCCGGGCACCGGGCTTGTCCGGCAGCCTCCGCCCGAGCGCCTCGTACTCGGCGAGAAGGCGGTAGTACCGCTCCTTGCTCTCCGGCGTCCCGTGCTCGCCCAGCCAATAGTCACGCCGCTTACCCGTAGCGGAGTCGGTCAGCGTGACGATTGCCTGCGAGTAGCCCTTGCGCTGGCGGTACGCGGGCGGCTTTCTGGTTCTCGGCTTTGTGCCCATGGCGGCGCTCCCGGCGTCGAGCGCGGTGTAACACCGCGCTAATTTCGACCCGTTCTGCACCACCGTCCGTCGGCGGGTCGCCGCAAGTCGCGGCTTCAGAAAGGCTTATGGAAGTCGGGGTGAGAGGATTCGAACCTCCGACCTTCTCGTCCCGAACGAGACGCGCTACCAAGCTGCGCTACACCCCGGAAGGCCGATCATAGCCCCCATGAACCCCTCGGTGAGCAACCTCCTTCCGAGTGCCGGTGCCGTGGCGCCTCCGGCACCCGCCCTACCCGAACATCTCGGGACCCCGAAGAGCGCAACCGGACGCCGGACCTGAGGCTCTGCGAAGGTCCGGGCCTTTCGTGCGAGCACCCGCGAGGTGAATCGACCGGACCCGCATCGGATGGAGGCGCCTCCCACGCCCAACCGGCAGAATCCTTGCTCGACCGGCCCCCCGCCCTCAGTGCTTGAACCGCGGCGCCGTCGTGTAGATGTTGTCCTCGTTGAAGTCCGGCTCGCCCGGATCCAGCTCCCCGTTGCCGTTGGCGTCGTCGAAGCCCACCTTGCCGTCCGGGCCCGCCGAGTAGAAGTACGGCCGCTGGTTCGGGCTGGTCCCGCCGTCGGAATCGGCCATCTGGTGGACCAGATCTCCGGGGCCCGTCGTCACGATGTTTCGTCGAACCGACGGGATGGCCCACACGTCATTAGGAGCCGGAAGAGACACATTGAACTCGCGCGCCAGCATCTCGGTGTCTGTAGTCTCCTCCGCTCGGGCCAGATCGAGACCATCGTAGTCATCGCCCCAGTAGGCCCCGTCCCACGCCGGGTGCACATACCGGATCGGGTTGCCCCACGCGTCGAAGATCGTCGGGATCTCGTGTACCACATCGTCCCCGTCGGCGTTGTCCTCCGAGTACGGCGTGTACAGCCGACGGAACTGCGCGTCCAGACCCTCGAGCGCCTCCATCGAAGAACTCGACCGCTCCAACTGAAACAGGAACAGCCCCACGCTGTTGATCATCTGGAAGCCCGGCGTGTCCGTCTGATCCTCGTCCCGCGCCATGTTCCGACCGTCGATGATCGGCATGAACACCCCCGGATTGTGCGGATCTTCCACATAGGGCGACGGGATCGTCCCGTCGCGACTCACGATGTCGTTGAGCAGAACATCGAGCACACGCAGCGTGTCCTCGGTCTTCCCCCGCTTCCCGCCGCTCACGACCGTCCGGCCCACCATCACGCTGACCGCGATGAGCAGGGCGATGATGAGGATCACCACGAGCAGTTCGATGAGTGTGAACGCGCGTCTGCGTGCCATGGCCTGGCCTCCCGCGAGCCTCAGATCTGACAAATGGGGCAGAATCGCCCCGAGAATCCTCTGGACTGTACGCGACCCCGCGACGCGGGATCCGCCCCACCCGCCGATTCCACACGCCCCCCGCAGGCCCTGGCGCGATCCTGGGCTCTCCCCCCGGATGGGCCCGGCATCCCTGCCGGTCATCGCGCAGCGATACCAACGCCCGAGGACTCCTGCGACCTGCCCGAAACCCAGGCTCGCGAGCGCTTTGCGTCAACTGGCGGAGAACTCGAACAACTGCGGATGACCGAGTGACGTGCCACCAGCCGTGGCTTTGCACGGCTGGTGCTTCTGAGAGAGCGCCATGAAACACCAACCGCTCAAAGCAGCGGTTGGTGGCACGATGCTGGACACGCGCAAGCATCCTGCCGCGAAGCACCTGTGAAAAACAACGCAAATGGCTCTCGCGCCAGGGCCTCACTCTCCTCAGATCGCGATCGTCGCCGCCTTCTCCCGGATCCCGTCGATCACCGCCCGCACCTCGTCGGCCATCCGCGTGTTGGGGAACTGGTCCACGATCCGCGTCCCCACCGCCGCCGCTTCCTTCCACCGCTTGTCGTGCACCGCCAGCTTGAACGTCGCCCCAAGGTTCTCGCGGGCCTTGCCGATCACCCCTCGGGCCACCTCCTCGAACTGGCTCGTCTCGGCGTCGGTCAAGTAGCTATCCAGCTCCTCCAGCAGGTCCATCGCCTCATCGATCTGCTCGTTCTGGGCCGCGTGCAGGAACCGGCGCTCCAGCTCCCGCTTGTATGTGTCGCGGGCCTCGTGGACCCGATGGCGGATCCCCTCGACCCGAGGCGAGTCCGGATAGAGCCGCGCCACCCGCGCCGCCTCGCCCTCGGCCTCCGCCCAACGGTGCTCGTGCAACATGTGCTCGAGGTTCTGAATCGCCGCGCCCACCCGGCGCTCGATCGTCTCGAATCGGGCCGTGTCGATCCGCGCCCGGAAATCCTCGGCCTCGGCCCGATATCCGAACCGCTCGGCGAGCTCCTTGACCAGCACCATCGCCGCGTCCCAGTTCTCGTTGAGCATGTCCTCCTCGATCGCGCTACAGAGCAGCTCGCGCTCACGGGCCCGGTTCAGCACCCGCCGCGCGTCGTCGCTGAGCGCCTGCTCCTCTGCCATATGCACGATCGCCTTGTGCAGATTGCGGATCTCTCGCACCAGCATCTGGTGGTCCTGCCCGCCGGGGCGAATGCCCCCGCGCCCGAGCGTCAACGGCGCGGTCGCCGCCACGAGCACCACGCCGATCAACCCCAGCGCCACCACCGCCACCTCCTGGCGGAACGCCCCGAGCACGGCGATCGTGATCGCCAGCGCCCCCGCCATCGTGTACGCCCAGACCGCCAACGCCGAGCCTCGCCTGTTCATCGCCATCCTCCAAACCCGTCCCCGCCCTCCATCCTAGTGTTTTCGATGCCGCCGGACCCCCCACCCACCATCGCCCGATTCGAGCTCGGCCCGTTCCTGACCAACTGCTACGTCGTCAGCGTGGACAAGAGCTGCTGGATCATCGACGCCAGCTTCGAGCCCGATCCCCTGATCGACCACGTCCACGAACTAGGGCTCAACCCCCAAGCCCTCATCCTCACCCATGCCCACGCCGACCACATCGCCGGCGTCGAGCAGGTCATGGATATCCTCGGCGACATGCCCCTTCTCATCCACCCCGCCGAGGAATCCTGGCTCGATGACCCCGCCGCCAACCTGAGCGCAAGCCACGGCGTCCCCATCCGCACACGCCCCGCCACCGCCACACTTGAAGACGCCCAAACCCTCGACCTCGCCCACACAACCTGGCGGGTCCTCCACGTCCCCGGCCACTCCCCCGGCGGCATCGCCCTCTACCACGAGCCCCAGTCCGGCCCGCCCATCCTCATCGCCGGCGACGCCCTGTTTTCTGGCTCCATCGGCCGCACCGACTTCCCGACCAGCAACCACGAGGACCTGATCGCCGCGATCAAGGCCAAGCTCTACACCCTCCCGCCAGAGACCCGCGTCCTCCCCGGCCACGGACCCGAAACAACCATCGGTCGCGAACGCGACACGAATCCCTTTGTGCGAGGGCATCCCGGGTAGATCGGCTCTCCGAGCCGATGCGCAGCCCATCCGATGCGCACCGAACCAACTCCCCGCGCTCTCTATTCGGTCTCCGATCGCCCCCCGCTATGCTGTGACCCTGATGGCCGGACAGAGAGACCCCCGCGACACCCCCGCCATGCGCCAGTTCCAGGCCATCAAGGCCAAGCACCCGGACTGCGTCCTCTTCTTCCGCATGGGCGATTTCTATGAGATGTTCGACGACGACGCCGTCGCCCTCTCCAAGGCCCTCGGCCTGACACTCACCCAGCGTTCCGCCGGCATCCCCATGGCCGGCGTCCCCTACCACCAGCTCACCACCTATCTCCAACGCGCCATCGACGCCGGCTTCCGCGTCGCCGTCGTCGATCAGGTCCAGGACCCCAAGGAGGCCAAGGGCGTCGTCGAACGCCGCGTCACCAGCGTCGTCACCCCCGGCACACTCGTCGACGAGGCGCTGGTCAGCGACGAGACCGCCGCCCGCATCGCCGCCATCGCCTTCACCGACGCGGGCGACACCTCCCCCGCCGCCGCCTGCGTCGTCGATCTCTCCACCGGCGAGTCCACGGTCTTCAACGCCCCTGCCGCCGGCATCGCCGACGCCCTCGCCCGCCACAGCGTCACGGAGATCCTCTACTGCGAGACCGCCGACGCCAAGGTCCCGCCGCGCGTCCAAGCCGTCCTGACCACCCTCAACGCCTCCGGCACCCCCCGCGCAAGCTGGCACTTCCGCCCCGCCGAGGCTCTGGAAGCGATCCGCAAGCAGTTCGCGATCGCCACCCTCGCCGGCTTCGGCCTCGCCGACGATGCGCCCGAAGCCATCCCCCTCGGCGTTGTCATCCGCTACCTCCGAGAAACCCAGACCTCCGACGACGAGTCCGACCCCTACGCGACCAGCGCAACCCTCGCCCACCTCCGCCCGCCGCGAACAGACGACGCCGCCGGGCGCTGCGTCATCGACGCCGTCAGCCTGCGCGCCCTCGAGGTCGAACGCACCATCCGCGATGGCGAGCTCGAGGGCTCGCTCGCCGGCGTCTTCCTGCGCGGCAAGGCGACCTGCCGCACCGCCATGGGCAAACGCCTCCTCCGCGATTGGCTGCGATCCCCACTGGGCGAGATCGAACCCATCCGCGAGCGCCACGCCCGCGTCAGCGCCCTCGCCCACGACCGCACGCTCGCCGACGCCTTGGCGACCGCCCTCGATCCGGTCCAGGATATCGCCCGGATCGCCGGTCGCCTCGCCCTCGCGCGCGCCACGCCGCGCGACCTCGTCGCCCTCGGCCGCTCGCTCGCCTCAGCGGACACCCTGCAAGACACACTCCAAGGCGCGCCTTCGTTCGCGCCCATGCACGAACACCTCGGCACGCTCACCGACTCCCTCGCCCCCCTCGCCGAGCGCATTACAACGTCCTGCGTCGAAGATCCCCCCGCGCACCTCCGCGAGGGCGGCCTCATCGCCGACGGCATCGACCCCGACCTCGACGAGGCCCGCACGCTCCAATTCGACGCCGGCGCATGGCTCGCCCAGTACCAGGGTGAGCTCATCGAAACCCACGAGTTGCCCAGCCTCAAGGTCGGCTACAACAAGGTCTTCGGCTACTACATCGAGCTACCCGCGGCCCAGGCAAAGCGCGCCCCCGACACCTTCACCCGCAAGCAGACACTCAAGAACGCCGAACGCTACATCACGCCCGAGTTGAAAGAGTTCGAGGACAAGGTCCAGTCCGCCGAGGCCCGGGCCATCGAGCGCGAGCAGAAGCTCTTCGAGCAGCTCTGCGACACCGCCCGCGAGCACCTGAGCGCCATCCAGGCCTTCGCCGACATCGCCGCCCAGCTCGACGTCTTGCTCTGTTTCGCCAACAAGGCGATCGCGCGCCGCTGGGTCCAGCCCGAGATGACAGAAGACCGGATCCTCGAGATCCACGCCGGGCGTCACCCCGTGCTCGATGAATCCCTCGAAGGCAACTTCGTCGCCAACGACACCGCCCTCGCCACCATCGACTCCGACACAAACGAATCCGCCGCCCGCCTCGCCCTCATCACCGGCCCCAACATGGCCGGCAAGAGCACCTACATCCGCCAGACCGCCCTCATCGTCCTGCTCGCCCACGCCGGCAGCTTCGTCCCCGCCGAGATCGCCACCCTCGGCATCACCGACCGCATCTTCACCCGCGTCGGCGCAGACGACGCCCTCCACCAAGGCCAGTCCACCTTCATGGTCGAGATGACCGAGACCGCCAACATCCTCAACAGCGCCACCGACCGCTCGCTGGTCATCCTCGACGAGATCGGCCGCGGCACCAGCACGCTCGACGGCCTCAGCCTCGCCTGGGCCATCGCCGAACACCTCATCGACACCTCCTGCCGAACCCTCTTCGCCACCCACTACCACGAACTCACCGAGCTCGAAACCCGCCTCCCCGGCAAGGCCCGGAACCTGCGCGTCCTCGTCCGCGAGTGGCAGGAGCAGATCACGTTCCTCCACCGCATCGAGCCCGGGCGCACCGACCGCTCCTACGGCGTCCAGGTCGCCCAACTCGCCGGCGTCCCCCGCCCCGTGGTCGTCCGCGCCAAGGAAATCCTCGAAACACTGAGCGTCCAGGAAGCCCGCTTCGACGCCGGGAGCGTCGCGCCATCCCCCCCAACACCCAACGCCCAACTCCCCCTGTTCACCGAGTACCTCCCCCATCCCGCGCTCGACCGCCTGCGCGAAATCAAGCTCGAATCGCTGAGCCCCATGCAAGCCTTTGACCTGCTGCGCGAACTCTCGGCAGCCGCCGCCGATCAGCGACAAGACGCCTGATTCGGATTCCAACAACAAGTGCCCCGTCGCCAAGTACGTCCTCGCCCCGGAGGGGTGGAGCGAGACTGGCGAGGGGCGCCAGCCCCTCGGTGAGCCGGAACGACCCAGCCGCGGAGCGGCGCTCGAAGCTCTCATCTAGCGCATCATCAATCCGGTCATATCGGAAGTACATGTCCTACGAGCCGCGACCGTAAGGGAGTGGAGACCGCGCAAGGTGCGAACAAGGATCAATCGCTCCCTCACGGTCGCGGCTCGTTCAGATTTCTTTGTGATCCTCGCCGCAACGAGTGAGTTGCATCCGCTCCAGATTGGCACTCCGCGCAAGAAAAAAAGCGCGACGAATCGCGCCCCATGCAAATCCCCATGTGAACCGGTTCTCAGATATCCGCGCGCCTCGCGCTGGCCGCCGTCTCCTCGCCCGCCTCGTTCGTCCACGCCCCCTTTATCGCGTTGCCCGCCACGACGCCCTTGAACGTGTACACCTGCGCATCGGGCGCGGTCAGACGCATCGTCAGCTCGCCGTCCTTGAGCGCAATCTCCTCGAGCGCCATCTGCGCCCCCATCGCGTCGGCGACGCCCCGCACAACGCCCTGCTCCAGGCTGAACGTCAGGATCACCTCGATCTCCACGTCCTGTTCCTGCTCCACGATCATGTCCCAGACCCCCGCCAGCACGCGCGCCCCCGCCGGCGCGACGCCCGCGCTCGCCCCCGCCGCCCGAGCCTCCGACCCCCACGCCCCGGGCGATTCCGATCCCGCCGGCACATACAGCCCCGCGAAGTCCTCCTCCCACGCCTCGCCATCGTCGGACGAGTGGATGACCTGCCGCACCCGCCCCCGCTCATCGGGCGTGAACACCATGCGGTGCTGCTTGACTTGCCCCTGGCGAGTCTTAGCCTCGCCGCGGAACCGCAGCGCCCCGTCCTCCCACTTCCCGCTGGTCTCCAGGACATAATCGCCATCGACCCAGACCTGCTTCCACACGCGGCTCACCGGCTCGAAGTAGTTCATGCTCCTGCCCGTGTTGCCGACGGCGCTGGTCCAGTGCTCCACCAGGACGAGCCCGTTCTGCACCGACTCGATCACGTTCTTGCCGATCAGCCTGCCGTCCTTGTTGTACACGTCCCACTTGCCGACCCAGAAGTCAAACTGCTTGAGCGTGTCGCTCCGCGCCTTTTCCTGCATCGCACCGGCGAACTTCGCGAACCGCGCGTCATCGCGGATCGCGTCCAAATCCGGGTCCGTCGAGACGATGCCGATGTTCTGCTGCGTGTGAAACCCCGCGTCCACAGCCCGCATCAGCGCCTCGAACGCCGCGTCCTTCTTCCCTTGCAGCGAGTACGCGCACCCGAGGTTGTAGAGCCCGAGCACCTTGAACTGGCTCCTGTCGGGCGCGAGGCTCGCCGCCTTCTTATGCGCCGGGATCGCCTCCTCCAGATTCCCCGTCACATGCAGGCAGTACCCGAGCTGGAACCACGCCTGCGCGTTCTCCGGCTGCGCCTCGGTGATCTGCCTGTACAGCTTCGCCGCCTCGGCATACTTCTGCTGGGCGAACAACGCCCCGGCCTGCTGCAACGTCGGCGTCGCCGGCTCGGGCTGGCTCGCCATCGTCCCCGCGGCGGTCGCAATCGGCGCCACCGCCCCGCACACCGCCAACCCCGCGACCAACACCATCGCACGCGTGCCACTGAAGAGCTTCATCGTCCCATCCCTTTCGGTATTCTGCTCGATGCCACGAATCCCCCACGCCCCGCCGGACACATCCCGGCGCGTGCGCAGCCCGGTCTCCCTCAATCAGCTTGTACCACATCCACCATCGCCCGGTGGCATCCATCGCCGCGAACTCCCCCGCGCCGTGCCCCCGAGATGAACGGCTCTGAGGCCATCTCGGTGCTTCTCCAACACAACCGCCGCTGCCCGGCTCGGTGTCCGCTGCAAGACCAACCCCGAAAACTCTCGGCGTCGGGTCCGATCAAGTTCTACCGAATCCGCCGCTCGATCGACGCGATCTGCCGCTCGATCCGCCCGATCGACCGCCGCAGACTCTCGATCTCCCGCTCGGCGCCCCGATCCATCTCTATCCGATCGACCTCGCGCTCGACATCCGCGACCCGTCTGCTCAGCTCCTCGGCCGGCCGCTCCAGCTTGCGCGCCACCTCCATCTCGAACTCGCGAAACTCGCGATCCAGATCCCGCAGCCGCGCATCGTCGTTGTCCAACCCCGGCGCCCGATCCCCCTCATCCGCCCCACGCACCTCCCCCATCATCCGCTCCAAACGCTCCTCGAGACTGTCATTCGCCGACCGCGGCAGCGTCGAGTTCTCCCGGAACACCCCCCGCTCGATCCGCTCCAGCCGCTCCAGTATCGCTCGCTCCACCACCGTCGCATTGTTCAACGCCGGATCCGCCCGCTCGCCGGCCCGCTCCGGCTGCGCCAGCGCAAACGCCCCCGCCGCGACGCACCCGCCGACCACGATCACCATGCTTCGCCGCATCACAACACCTCCTCTTGAATCAACCGATCCATCCGCGCGCCAGCCGCTCCGACCATCCGCCACCCCGCCCCGCAGTGCCCGCACGGCGCGCACCCATCCTCCTCCGCAACACGATCAAGCCGCGACCCGCAGCAAGGACACCGCCCCGCCTGAATCATCGCCCGATGCACCCGGTGGCGCGACATCCCCAGATCGCTCAGCACGATCGCCGCCCCGATCACCGCGCCTATCGCCACGAAGAACAGCACCTGCAACGACACCGACACAAGGTCGAGCGCCGAGAGCTCGATACCCATCGACGCTATCGCGAACCCCTGCCACGCAGCCCCCGCGCTGAAGATCGCCAAGCCCGCCACCACGCCGACCACCCAGCGCAGCCCAGCCCCCTCCCCGCTCAACCGCTCCCACAACTCCTCGGCAACGCGCCGCCGATCCTCCACATCCTCCTCCGGATCCACCGTCGCCAAAAGCGTCCTTGAGAACAGCGGCACCGCCTCCTCCCGATCGTCCTCCGTCCACCGCCACCCGCCCAGAAACCCCAGCCCCCGCCGCCACGCCGGCCCCACCCGCTCGACATCCCGCGCCTGCGGATGCTCACTGAACCGCCTGATCCGATCCCGCCGCCACGCGCTGCCGCACTCCGGACACAGCACGCACCCGTCCTCGCGCACGCTCGCCCCGTCCAGCGAATAGACGCAGTGCGGGCAGACCCCGAAACGCACGATCGCCGACGCCAGCCGCTCCCGATCGCCCCTCCGCCGCCTCGGCACCGCGATCACATACACCCCCACCGCGAACCCCACCATCGCCACGCCCGCGAACGTCCGCCCCGCGCCCAGCAGCGGCGTGCTCCACCCGATCAACGCCACGACCAACCCGATCATCAGCCCGATCGCCGACACCCCCATCAACAGATTCCACCGCGTCACCCGCCCCAAGGGCCACCGCGCAAAGCGATGCACCATCGGATCGAACCGCGTCCGGCTCGCCCCCCGCCCCTGCTGCAGCTTGACCGTGATCGCCCGCAGTTCCCCCCGATCATCGCGGATCCGAGGCTCAAAGTGCCGCCGAATGTCCCCAATCACACCCATCGAGCGAAAGTGTACCAGCCCCGCCCAAGCCCTCCGCCACCCACCACCCGACGACTCCCGGAGCCGCGTGCGCAAGCACGCGAGACCCATCAGAGCCGCATGGGTAAGAGCCAATTGCGCCGTTTGTCACAAGTGCTTCGCGGCAGGATGCTTGTGCGCATATCGAGCGTCGTGCCACCAACCGCTGCTTTGAGCGGTTGGTGTTTCTGCTTTGAGCGGTTGGTGTTTTTTGGCGCTCTCCCAGAAGCACCAGCCGTGCAAAGCCACGGCTGGTGGCACGTCACTCGGCCATACGCATCTGTTCGAGTTCTCCGCCGGTTGACGCAAAGCGCTCGCAAAGCACGCGAGAGACCGCCCAAACACCCGCCGACAACGAACAAAGCAATCACCGCCCATGACCACAGCGCCCTTCCGCTCACGCCCCTGCCCCCATCCGCCACGCCACCCCGCACTCCGGACACACCACGCACCCATCTGCCTCACTCGGCACGCCGCCGATCTCATACCCGCACACCAGACACCGCCCTGCCGCACCGAACATCGCGTGATGCAGGAGCACGATCCGGCGCCGCATCCACACCGGGTTTCGGATCGCGACCACGACGCACAAGATGCCGAATATCATGCCCGTCGCCGCATGCACGACGCTGCCGGACGACCACATGATCGACGACGCCAGGAACGCCGCCGTTGCCAGCACGCCAAGCGCAATCCCCAGGACGACGTGATACCCCCTGCTCCGCGCGTGCCGCCACATCCGCTCATAGTCCCGGATAGCGCGCCGCTGCTCCTTCGTCAGCTCGCCTTCCACCATGACGCGTTCCGGCTCCGGGTAGCCCTCCTCGCGCACCGTATGCACGCGCCCGCGATCGTCCACGATCCGCGTGGGAACCTCGCCGAGCGACTCTTGAAACCAGTCCCACATCACAACGATTCCATTGCACCACGCTGAAACCGACCAAACGCCCCGAGAGCACGAGAGCCTAACCCAGACCATGATGAGCTCGGACCCGATCTGGGGAGGTAGTGCACGGCGCCTCGTTACTCCTGCCCTACTCTGTGTCCTTCGTGCCTCTGTGGTAAACGATCCGACGCAGCGTATCTCCGACGATCACACCCAAAGGACTCCCATGCCCCTCACCCACTACCAAACCCTCGGCCGCTCAGGCCTCCGCGTCAGCCCCTTCTGCCTCGGCACCATGACCTTCGGCGAAGACTGGGACTGGGGATCCTCCGTCGAAGACTCCAAGAAGATCATGGACGCCTACATCGACCGCGGCGGCAACTTCCTCGACACCGCCAACATCTACACCAAGGGCCACTCAGAAAAAATCATCGGCGACCACCTCGGAAAAGACCCCGCCAAACGCGACCGCCTCGTCATCGCCACCAAGTTCCTCGGCAACATGTTCCCCGGCGATCCCAACGGAGGCGGCGCACACCGCAAAGCCATCTTCAACGCCTGCGAGCACTCCCTCCGCCGACTCCAGACCGACCACATCGACCTCTACTGGATGCACTTCTGGGACCGCCACACCCCCATCGACGAGACCATGCGCGCCATCGACGACCTCGTCCGCGCCGGCAAAGTCCGCTGCTTCGGCATCTCCGACACCCCCGCCTTCAAGTGCGTCCAAGCGCAATACGAGGCCATCTTCAAGAACTGGACCCCCAGCATCGCGCTCCAGATCGAATACTCCCTCGCCGAGCGCACCGTCGAGAACGAGCTCATCCCGATGGCCAAGGAGATGGGCATGGGCGTGACCCCCTGGAGCCCGCTCAAGGGAGGCGTCCTCACCGGCAAGTACTCCCGCGCCGACAAGGACAGCGCCAACGCGGGGCGCGGCGCGTGGGTCGAGAACCACCTCACCGAGCGCAACTTCAAGATCGTCGACGAGCTGAAGCGCATCGCCGAGAACCTCGACGCCACCCCCGCCCAGGTCGCCCTCGCATGGGTCCAGGCCAAGCCCGCGGTCACCAGCACGATCATCGGCGCCCGCACCATGGACCAGCTCCAGGCCAACCTCAAGGCCCTGGATATCGAGCTCACCGACGACCACGCCGCCGCCCTCGACGACGCCAGCGCCATCGAGCCCACCTTCCCCCAGAGCTTCCTGCCCAACGTCACCGACAACGTCCAGGGCGGCGCCACCATCAACGGCGTCAAGAGCGAGCCCTGGAATCTTGCCCCCAAATCGGACGACGACCGCTGGTAGCGAACGCCCGCCCAACCCGGTGATTGCCCGGGCTCCACCCGGCCGCCAGGCCCGCCACTTGCATACCGAACATCGCGCCCCAAACATTGTTATGATCTCGCCGAGACTCACCCACGTGATTTCCTAACAACAATCGGAGGCGCACTTGTTCGGCATCCTCATCACCATCGCGATCTACGCCATCCTCGGCTTCCTCCTCGCCTGGATCTCCAACATGGTCACCCGCGACGAGATGGAGGTCAAAACCGGCGTCGTCATCCTCCTGCTCGCCGGCTTCATCAACCTGGGCCTCAACTACGCCCTCGCCGAGGACTTCCCCGCCATCGCCGGCGCAGGCGTCAACCTCGTCGTCCTCGCCACCATGATCTGGCTCATCGGCAAGGTCGAGTTTCTCAGGTCCCTCATCATCGCCGCCATCTTCTCCGCCGTCATCTTCGCCATCACCCTCGCCCTGAGCGCATAGCCGCCCACAACAGGCCCGACGATCACAGGCCCGCCCGTCAGGAAGGGCGTCTACCTCTTCTCCCTCCTCTACAACACCTCATCCACGCCACGTCAACAACGGTGCCCACGTCAACAACGGTGCCGTGGTCGGAGCGAGTCTTCGAGCGAAGGCCACGCGATCTCTCGTTCGGTGCCGTGGTCGGAGCGAGTCTTCGAGCGAAGCCACGCGATCACACACCCGACGTGGCGTTCGTCGCAAAGCCTCCTCACACCACGGCGCCAGTCCCTGAGCGAATCTTCGAGCGAAGAGCATCCAGCCCCACCCTACCCCCGCAGCACCCGCAACCCCCGCTCCTTCCTCTCCCGATTCACCACCTCCAACGCCGGCCCATGCTTCGCGATCAGCTTCACAAGCTGGCTCCCCGAGCACGCCAATCGCGTCGCCGCCTTCTGCATATCCAGCCCGCACGCGAACAGCACATCCATCGCCTCGCTCAGCATCGCCGGGTAGTCCGCGTGCGACGCGTTGCACGCGATCCTGCCGTCCTTGCATCGCGACATCCACAGCGCCGTCCGCGCCTCGCCCGCGGGCACCGGCTCGCGATGCCCGACCGCCAGCGCCAGCCGCAGCCGCCCGATTGCGACCTTGCGATTCACCTCCGGGCTCCTGCGCTCGCCCGCCCGCGCGCTGATCCCCGTCGGCTCGTGGCGAAGCGTCACCTGCGTCTCCACCTTGTTGCGATGCTGCCCCCCCGGCCCCCCGGTCCTGCCACGCGTCATCACGCACGACTCCAGCAGCCGCTCGATCGCCAGCGCCGCCGGGTGCGCAGAAACCCGCGGCTCGCCCTTCTCGTCGTCGAAGAGAAACTCCAGCCCGTCCATCATCAGCACGCCGTCGTCGGCTTGGCGGCGAGCGACAGCTCGCTCGCCCGCCCCGCCCGCAGCAGGTGATACCCAAGCCCCGCGATCATCGCCGCATTATCCACGCAGTACGCCATCGCCGGCAAACGCACGTCCAGCCCCCGCTCCCCGCCCAACTCCTCGAGCCGCGCCCGCAGCAGCGAGTTCGCGCTCACCCCGCCCCCGCCCCGGGGCGGGCGGGCCAGGACCGCCCGCCGAGCCGGC
>JAJDDM010000028.1 GCA_029260315.1 Phycisphaerales bacterium
CGAGCAGCCCGCCGACGTTGAGGATCGCGTCGGCCCCGAACCGCACGCCCGCGCGGTACACGAGATACACGTTGCCGTTGGACCGCAGCATGCCGTCGATCCGCGTCGGCTCATCCGAACGGATCCGATTCAGCACCCGCGCATCCGAACCCGGCTGGATGAACCGCACCCGCTCGCCCGAAGCGATGTCGAAGCCCGAGTAGTTGATGATCGCGTTGTCCGAAGCGCGGATCACCGTCCGGTAGCCCTGGCGCTAGAACTAGGCGCTCCCCCAGACGACCAGTTCGCCCTCGGGCCCGCCGATCGCCGGCACGCACATCAGCGTGACCAACGCACCGCCCAGTAGCCTCGAACGACCAAGAGACTTTTGACGACCCAGCTTGCTCGACATGGCCTGCTCCTGAATGCCGACGGCGGTCGCCGTGGCAGCTTCTTCTCTGTCTCACCGCCCGGCCTCGTGCCGGGCGCTCCCCTGCGTCACGCCCGCTCAATAGAGCAACGTGAGGATGAAGTGCACCTCGCTGTCCCCCGACTCCACGTTCGAGGTGTCCTCGAGCGCCACGCCCCAGTCCACGCTCACCACCACGTTGCGCTTGAACAAAAACTCCGCGCCGAGACCTGCCCCCACGAGCGTCTCGTCCGGCTCGAAGCTCAGCCCGTCGCTGTTCCTCGCACGCCCGACGTCCAGGAACCCCTTCAGCACCAAGTCCCAGTCCGGGCGACCCCACGTCCGCTGCGGACGCACCTTGAAAGGCTCGCCCAGGAACGTCCGCGGCTCGCCCGGCTCGAACGCCCGCGGCACATGGAACCGATACTCCGCCGTGAAGATCGTCACCGAGTCCGACGGCACCTCCGACTCCGGATACCCCCGCACCGTCGCGGCACCGCCGGTCACCGCCTGATAGTTCGGCACCAGCCTCGACCCGAACGACTCCTGGCCCCGCAACTCCAACGCGAGCTCGTGCGCGAGCGTCTTGCGCGGGTTCCACGTCGCGTCCAGATCCAGGAACTGCTCGCGGAAGATCACCGGCTCCAGAAAGAAAGACCACTCGAGGTTGTAGTTGAACAGCACCCACTCGCTGTCCACGTTCACCCGACCCAGCCGCTCCAGCTCGTCAGAATCCTCGTTGGCGATGCCGATCTCGAAGTCGCCGCTGGCGATGAACGACGAGATCTCCGTCAGCCGATCGACCTGCACGCCGATATGCGGCAGCCAGAACGTCCCGTCGCCCACGGCATTGAGATTCGCCGCGTCGAACGTCACGTCGTGGTACCGCACGCCGCCGATCACATCGACGAACAGCTCGCGATCCTGGTGGACGTTCCAGATCACGTCACCCCCGACCGACCAGCCGTCCCCGTCGATGTCATTCTCCGGGTCGCCGCCGATATCCGAGCCCGTGAACTCGTTCCACGACCCGTGGACCCGCCAGCGGACATCGTCCGACGAACCAAACGGCGCCTCATAGCTCGCGACCAGGGCGTTGGAATCCTCGAACCCCGCCGTCACATAGTCGATCGTCAGAATGTCGTCGTTGCCCGTCAACTGGTTGTGAACGAACCCGAACCGCTCGCGCCATTCGTTGGTCTCCTCGGTGCCCGTGTTAGAGAGCTGGAAGTACACATACCAGGGCTTTGCCTCGAAGATGTGATAGTCCACGACCACGCTGCCCTGCCCCATGCCCGTCCCCACGCCAAGGTTCACAACCCTGCCCGGGTGGCGGTTCAGCCGCAGAACATAATCGTCCAGCGCCCCGCGATCCAGCACGTTGCGTTCCTCCTCGGTCGCCGGCGCAATGGGCGAGTTCCGCCGCGTCCGCTCGTGCGCGTCGGCGTTCCGGACAGCCTCGTCGCCGAACCGCAGGCCGCTGCCGATCGTCCGCACGTCACTGACCCAACCGATCAGCACGCGCACCATCATGCCCGTGTCCCCCGGGGCGCGCTGATCGGCGCCCTCCCCGGTCAGCACCAGGTCCGTCGGATACGCGAACACCCCGATCACGCCCTCGCGATTCAGCCGATTCCGCAGCGCCTCCATCACCGCCACCACCGCGCTGCGATACAGCGTCTGCTCCGGCATCGCGTTGAGTTCCGCCAGCGTCAGCGTCACCGTCGGAAGCCCCGAACGAGGACGCACGAACCCCTCATCGGTCTGCAGCAGCCGCACCGTCGTATCGTACATCGACTCGATGTTCGGCAGGCCCGGGTTCTCCGCGAACGGCTCGCCGTCCCGGCTCCACGCGTACTCCAGCACGACCTGGCCAATCTCGAAGGGCCGCCCGTCCTCCGGCAACGGCGAAACCCGCCCCATCGGCCCGCCGTCCTGATTGCCCGCGCCGGGCTCGTCCTGCGCGTGCGCCGCCGGCGTCACCCCCGCCAACCCAAGGACGAGCGCCGACCACAGCCCCGCACGACCGGTCAGCCGCGCAAACGCACGGGAGGCAGCAAAAACTCTCGCTCTCATGTCTCGTTCCTTTGTCCGTCGGCCGCAGCCGCGACACCACCCCCCACCGCCCCACGGGCGGACGGGCTCCCCGACTCTGCGGTGAGGCTAGCACGTTTGGACACCCCTTGCAACGCGCCCCTACCCGAACAACAACCGCGCAACTGTTGCGCGAAACAGGGCCGCGCACTCCCCACCCGCGTGCCATTCGCCAACTCACGTCAACCCGCCATCGGCCTCAGCCGGATCGCCCCCGAAACCACCGACCGATCCCCAGCCCCTTCGTCCGCGCAGCGTCCGCCCCCTTCTTCATCGCACCGGTCGCACGGCGCAATCGTTCCAGCCCCGCCCGCTCGCGCTCGGCGAGATCCTCGATCGACCGCCCGATCGCCGCATCCGCCCGATCCCGAAACGCATCGTCGAGCTCGTACGCCTCCTCGCTCGCCGGACGCATCCCAGAGCCGTTGACCATGATCGGCTTCAGCGCCGCGTCGTCCAGTTCCCCGACGATCACATCGCACCACGCCGCGTCGCCCGAGCACACCGCCAGCACCGCCGTCCCGGGCGCGACGTGCTCGCGAACAAACCCCGCCGAGGCCAACAGCTCCTCGCCCGCGTCGCCGCCGCGACCCGCCAGCCGGATATGCCGCGCCGAGGGGTCGAACTTCTCCGCACTCGAGCCCTTGGTCCCCGCCCCGAACGCCCGCATCTCCCGCTCGATCTGGTACAAAATCCGGTACACCCCGATCCGCCCGGGTGTCTGGCCATCCGCCGCGTCCTGGGTCCATGTGCTCGTGCGCGCGGGCTCCTCGGCCTCGCTGCGCAGCGACCGCAACTGCTCGTCGGCCTCGCGCACCGCCGCCTGCACGCCCTCGCTCTCGCTGATCTCCCGGCAGCGCGCCGCGAGCCGGTCCAGAATCGCGCCGCCATCACGCACGAACCAGCCCGCGAACTCCGCAGGGCATTGGGCGCACATCACGAACGGATACGCACTCCGCCCGCTCGCGTCCGTCGAGCGGACCATCCGCCCGATCACCGCGGCGCCATCGAGAAACCACAGAAACCGATGGTCGAACCCGCTCAGACGCCGCTCGTCGGGAAGCTCCGCCCAGCCCCCCCGATCGATCACCCGCCGGATCCCGCGCGCATACAGCAGCTCACGCACGCGGCGCAGCTCGGGCGCGGGGATCGGAATGTCATCGATGTGATCGGCCCAGCCCGGGTGCTTCCCGAACGCGGTGACTCCCACATCTTCGCCGGCGATCATGCCCGCACATCCTCCGACTACCGCACGCCTCCGTGCGCACGCGATCTCAGGGCCACACGCCGCTGTCGCCGTACCGATCGACCATCCGCCGCAACGTGTCCTCCCTCGGCGAGCCGTCGTCGTTCACCACGCGCAGCCCGACGTAGTAATGAAGATCGCCGCCGTCGACGCGCGCGCTGTCATTCCCAGAACTCTCGAACTGATCCACGCGCGCGAGCCAGTAGTCCACCTCGTCCACCTCGACCCACACCCCCGTCCGCACCAACGCCGAAAACAGGCCCCACTGCCCCCGGAACCCGCCCCAGGCGTCCGGCGCCGCGGAGGAGTTTCCCGCAAAGGCCAGCCCCACCCAGCCCGTGCTGGCATTCACAACGCCAAGACGCCTGACCGGCCCCTTGGGCGGATTCACGTCGAACCCTCCCACCTCGCGGACCTGCCCCTCGCCGATCGACGCAGTGACATGCCTGTGGGCGTTCAGGAACCCTTCATAATCCGACCGCTGCTTCTCGCTCAGTTTCAGCTCCAGCCCGATAACATCGTCGAAGTCGATCAGCACGACCTCAAAACGCAACTCCTCGACTCCCCGCTCACCCGCGAGCACCGTCATCAACTCCGCCCAGCGCGCCACCCGCACCCGCTCATCTTCATCGAGGTCCTTCCAGCCAAGCAGACGCTCCATCGGCTCTTGCGTCTTCGCTGGCAGGGCCCGGATCGCAGCGTCGTTCCATCCATCCGTCCCGCCGCCACCCATCGCCGCGCCCTGAATCAACGGTGTGATACCCATGACCTCGCCAAACGACAGCGAGCCACCATCCCCAGCGAGGCTGAGCGGCGCCGCCCCCGCGTTCCCCTCAAGCGTCGCCAACGCGTTGGAAATATCGTCCCCCCCCCGCACCGCGGCGATCTCCAGAACCCCCAGCATCAGCCCCGACCAGTAGTAGTACGAGGGTTCCACACCCGTCGGCCCAAACAGTTCCTTTGTAAGCAGCGGGTGGTTTCCATCCTCTCCCGGCGGCTGTCGCAGCGCCAGAATGAGCCGATCCGGACCGGTGTCGCCCACCCGCGCCGTCCACTCGTTGATCCTGGGTCCCTCCTCCTTGCCATAGACCGCAAGTGCCGCGTCCACCCAGCGGCGTCGCCGATCCGCCGAAGCCCTCGCGTCGTCGCTCGCCAGCTTCTCGAACGCCACCCACTCCAGCGCATCGGCACAGTGCTGAAACTCACGGGCGAGCTTCGCATTGATCTCATCGACCGAGAGCCCCTCGAACGCCGCCACCGCCTCGTTCCAAATGAACGTCCGTGGAACCGCCTGAAGAGGAACGTCGCTCGACCAGTAGTTCACATACTCTTCCAGATAGGCCGCACGCCCGTCTCGCAGCGCCGCGATCCGCGGACCGAATGCCTCGCCATCCAGCGGATCCAGCGAACGCTCCGGATCCGCCCCACCTCCCGCCTCGATGGCGAACATCGCATCCAGCGCCGAGAGCAGCTTCCTGGCCTCCCCCGCGTGATACGCGATCTCGTACGCCGCGTCGCGCGCAACGCCCGTCAGCGGCAGCACCCGCGGCCTGGGCCGCTCGCTCTCGTCGACGAGCAACTCGACCTGCCCCGCGACAACCGACCCGAGCCCCGTTCCCTCTAGCCGCCCCTCGATCTTCCGAAGCGCCTGCTCCAACGCATCCTTCCGCTCAAACCGAGCCGCCGCGATGCCAATGTCCTGGGCCATCCGCTCGCCGCCGATCGACTCGATGCCGGTGATGGACGCCGGATCCGGGATGAGCGACAACGCTGTGCGCGTGAGCGTCCCCGGAACGTCCGCGAACGGATCCTCCCGAGCCGCGATCGCGTACTCCGCCTGCCGATCCGCACGCAGCACTCCGGCGAGATGCTCAAGAGCACTGAACCGATCCAGAATCAGCAGCGCCCCCGCGTCGCTTCCCCGCAGCGGCTCATCGGACGCGCGCAAGTATGTGCTCGCGTGCGTGCTCAGAACCTCCCACGCGGGCCTGGATCGCTCGCCGGGCGACTCCTGCAAGTTGAACGCACGCCAGCCGTCCTCCAGCACACCCTTGGCCGCCGACAGATCGCTCGACGCCCCAGAGACCTCCGCCAACCCCCCGTCACTCTCAAGAACCTCCGTCGGCGTCGCGCCATCCGCAACGCTTACGATCCCCAGCAGCCGGTCGTAGTTCGCCCGCGGCCCCTCGCGCACCTGATTCGTCACCTCCGCGATCGCCCCCTCCACCGTCATCGATCCGAACGTCTCACCCTCGCTGCCCACCTCCGTCGCCAGAAGCTCCGCCCACGCCCCCGTCAGCCCCTCGTGCGCCGCCTCCAGATCCACCCAATACTCGCGCCACCGCCCCCACTTCTCCGCGTACTGCGCCTCGGTCTCCACCCCCTGGAACGAGATCCCCAGGATCCCCTGCTCGGCCTCCTGGTACGCCGCCAAAGAATCCTGCACGTCCGAAAGCTTCTTCCACGCCCCCTCGCGCTTGCTCGCCTCACGCTGCGCGACCTGCGACGCCACGAACCACTCTGCCGCCGCCCGGATCGCGCCCTCGCCCGGCTTCACATCCAGCAGCCGCCCCGGCGGCCACTTCCCCTCCCCCCCAAGCTCGCTCTCAGGACCGAACGTCTCGTCAATCGCCTGCTGCAACGTGCCGAGTTGCACGTCCACCGCCGGCGCGCCGTCCGCGGCCCCCTGCGCCCCCTCCAAACCATCGAACGCCACAAACCGAACCAGCGGCTCCACCCGCATCGCCCGGTCCTCTCGCTTCGCCTCCAGCCGCAACAACTCCGCGAACGAATCGATCGCCGCCTCGCGCTCGACGCCATCCCACTGCGCATCGGCGCTCGCAAACCGCTCATACGCCCCCAAGACCAGCGGCCCCAGCACGCTGTCCACCAGCACCCGCACATGCGCGTCCTTCTGCGACTCGAACACCTCCCCCGTCAGCTTGCGCGCGGGCCAGAAGAACGTCCACGCCGCCCCCCCGGCCTTCGGCTGCTTGAACTCCGTCGCGTACTGCAACGTCCGCAGCGGAATCTGGAACCCGTATGTGTGCCCCCCCGGCAACGCCCCCGCGCCCGCGAATCGCTTGCTCACCTGCGCCGCACCGCCCACGTTCTCGTCATGACGTACTGCGATCCGCTGCCCGCCCTGGTATGTGTAGGTGCCAGGGACAGAACCCTCCTTGACGATCCGGAATACCCCCGCCTCGTTCGCCGCCTCGCCCGCGACCGTTCGCGGCGTGCGCTCCTCCAGATCATTCCAGAACCCGCTGCGCAGCCGGATCATCCCATCCAGCGCCCCCGACGCCCAGTACCCCAGCCCGATCACGATCGCAGCCGACGCCGCGATCCCCCCCATCATCCAGATCCGCCGGCGCGTCTCGGCCTTGCCCACGCTCCGCTGCGCCGTCACCAGCCCGCTCTCCTCGAACACCTTCCGCTCGAACAGATCCTTGAGAAAATACGGCGTCCCGTAGTCCCGATTCGGATCGTCCTCCTCCATCCCGTTCCCGCTGCCCACAGGCCGCCGAAGCTCCGTCACCGGGATATCCAACTGCTCGGCCAGCAGCAGATCCAGCACGTCCCCCTTCTGCTCGGCGCTGGTGAAGTAGATCCCCCGCATGAACAGCGGCGCACCGCTCACCCCCTGGCTCATCGCCTCCTCGAGATAGAGCTGCAAGCGATACCCGATCCGCCGCAGCGCCTCGGGAAGCTGATACAGCTCGTCCACCTCGTCCAGCCGCCGCGCATCCGGATCCATCGCGATCGCCCGCGGCGTCGGGTTCTGCATCACGCTCATCCGCAGCCGCTCCACATTCCCCGCGATCTCGTTCACATACTCCTGCACGCGCTTGGCGTCGAACGGCTTGTCGCTCTCGGCGCTGCTGATCTTGATCGGGTTCGACCACCCGAACATCTGGTGCTGCTCCTCCGCGGCGTTCAGCTCGTGCAGCATCTCCCGAAAACCCGTGATCTTGTCGGCCTTCGAGATAATCACCCACACCGGATACCGCACGCCAAGATCCCGATTGATCTCCCGCAGCCGCGTGTTCGCAACCCGCGCCTCATCCTGCAACTGCTCGACCGTCTTCTCCTGAATGCTCTCGGCGGAAATAAACAGCAAGACGCCGTTGATCGGCGCAAACGGCCGCGCCTTCTTCAGCTTCCGCAAGAGCTCAGGCCACGTCGAGCTCACGCGCTCGGCGTTCTCCGGGAACGCCATCTTCCCCGCCGTGTCCACGACCACCGCGTCCTGCGCGAACCACCAGTCCATGTTCTGCGTGCCGCCCGAGCCCTGGTAGCGATTGGTCAGCAGCGGGTCGAACCGGATCGACCGCTTGATCGCCTTGGTCTTCCCGCTCGAGGGCTCCCCGATCACCAGGAACCACGGCTGCTCCATCACCTTGCGTCCTGCCTGGCGATACTTCTCGATCCCCTCCTCGAACGCCCGGCTGAAACTCACGTCCTGGGCCTTGTCCCCCTGCCCGGGGATCGAGGCCATCTCCTTGGTGAACTCCTTGCCCCGCTTATCCGCCCGGCGCTTCGCGAAGAACCGATAGATCCCGAACCCCAGGATCGCCAGCACGAGCCCGACCGCGACGATGATCAGCCAATCCCCGCTCGAGCGCCAGAAGAACAGCGCCAGCAAGATCAGCCCCATCACGCCCAGACTCCCCGCGCCCAGGGCGAGTTGGATGCCCATCGGCATCTTGCCGAACCTCGAGAACATGCTCAAACCGCGCATCAGCCGCCCTCCGCGTCGCTCATGGCCCCACGTCCCTGCGGATCTCCTCGATCGCCCCGCTCATCTCCTGCGCCCGACTGCGATACATCCAAAGATGCCCCGCCAGCACCACCGCCAGAAACACCAGCGCCACGATCAGCACCACCGCCCGCCCGATCGACACCCCCGCGTCGATCGGCGCACGCGAATCCGTGTGCTCGTACGCCTGCCGGCACAGGCGCGTCCCGGGGCTGCGCACCAAGTCCCCCAGCGCCGCCGCGATCTGCTTCGCAAGCCCCTCAAGCTGCACGAGCTGGCCCTCATAGGCCCCCTGACACCCCAGCCCGATCGCGACGTAATACACCGCCAGCCGCGCCTTCGCGTCCTCGTCCGGACGCTGGCGATACGTTTCGAGCGCCTCGCGCGCCCGCTCGATAAACGTCGTCTCGAACGCCCGGTCCTCGAACAGCTCCTCGGAGATCGTCCGCTCGGTCTCGCTGGGCCCCATCTCCCAGCTCCGCCCCAGCTCCCCCGGCATCGTCCGCATCATGCAATCACAGAAGCACACCAGATCCCGATGGATCTCGGGCGCAAGGTGCTCCAGCCCCGCCGCGCGAATATCACGCTCCGTCCGCGACAAGAGCTGCTTCAACTCGTCGCGCGCGACGAACTTGTCCAGCTCCCCCCCGCGCTCCAGCCGCCGATTCAACTGGCAGATGTGCTGGAAGACCGGCTCACAAACCTTCAGCAACTCCTCGGTGCGCTCGCTCATCTATTCGCCCCCGCCCGCGGGCATCACCAGCGACACGCCGTCATCCCCGAACCGCCCCGTGTCCGATCCCTTGAATCGCGTCGCCATCCGCTTCTCCTTGACGATCTCCTCCCACATCAGCTTGCTCCACTCGTCCTTCTCACGCACCAGCCGAAAATACGCGTACTTCGCGTCCGGCGACACCCCCCTCGGCGGGTGCGGCTCGTACGCCAGCGCCACCCCCTGGCGATTCCGGTGGCGATGGTTGTGCGACATCACTTTGAACCGCTCGCGATCCTCCACCTCGTCCGCCAGCGCCTTGTGGTCCTCGCGCGTCGTCAGGCGCAGCAGGTAGTACGACCGGTTCGTCAACTCGTCCTCGCTCAGCTCCTCGCTCAGCACCAGCACGCCGTCCTCGGGGCGGAACTTGATCGCCCGGATCGCCTCTCCACCACTCGGGATCAGATCCCGGATCCGCTGCTCCATCAGCTCGAACGCCGCCAGACAGTGCTCGTGGTCATAATCCGGCACGTCGAACAGGTCCGCCCCGTGCTCGCTGAACCCGTCCCGCGGGATCACCGACAGCTCAGCAAGCCCGTCGCGCAGCTCCATGTGAAGCTCCAGCGGCGTCACCCCACCCACCGCCTCATCCTTCAGCAGATTGCTCAGCCGCCCCAACAGACGATTCACCGCCTGCATCTTGAGCACATCCTCCAACCGCGTCCAATCTCCCATGCTCAGCCGGAACCCCGTCCGCCGGAACCCGCTCAGATACTCCCGCCGCGCCGTCCGCAGGTGCGTCAGCAGATCCAACAGCAGATTCGTCAGCCTCGCCGAAGCCCCCACGCACAAACACGGCGGCACATACTCATCATCCACGATCGCCCGCCGATCCCCCGCCTTCGCCCGCGTGATCCGCACCAGCGGCATCGCCTCCACCTCGCTGGTCAGCTCGCTCTCCAGCACCAGCCGCGCGTTCACATGCATCAGCTCGATCGGCTGCGGGTTCTTGCCCGTGTTCTCGTCGAACGCCTCCTCCAGCTCGTGTACGCGATACAGCCGCCCATCCAGCGCATCGGCCCGCTCGCCCAGCCCGATCGTGTTCGCCCTTCGATCCTGATAATGCGGCGCCACCAGAAACACCCGCAGCGGCTCGCCCGCCGACGTGAACGCCCGCTCGATATCCAAGGGCTCCAGATCCGCCTGCTCGGGAAACCGCACCAGCCGCCCGCTCGTCGGCAGCACCGCCGTCAGCTTCCGGAACCGGACCTGATACTCCTCCAGATGGTCCCGGCTCATCTCCGCATCGATCAGCCCGTACGGGTACGCGTACCGCCGACGCCGCTCGCTCGCCATCGCCTCCTGCGTCGCGCGCTGCAGATACTGCAAGTGATGCGGGCGCAGAAACAAGCCCTCATGCCAATGAACGAGATCACTCATGGGAACTCAACTCCCCCCTTCTCGCTGATCGGCCTCAGCCGCCGGTCTTGCCGCCCGCCCCCAGAACCTTGCGCAGCTCCTCGCCCAGGTCCCGCCGGATTTCCTGCTGGAAGATCTCCCGCTCGATGAACGACGCCCGCTTCTTGTACGTCACCCAGCACTGGTGCTCGTTCGAGCGCGTCAGCGTGCTCTTGGGCGCCTGCCGCTCGATCTCCGGCGGCAGCAAAAACTCCACCCGGCTGAACGCCACACGCCCCGCCTCCGCCAGCGTCCCGATCATCAGCTGCGCCCGCTGGCGCAAATCCTTGATCTGCTGCTCCACCTTCTCCGTCTGCGCCTGCGCGTCCCCCGTCAGGTACGCACTCAGCACCCGATCCAGCACCGGCGGCTGCCGCAGCCGATCGTCCGGCACCATGCTCACCCACACCGCCCGCACGATCCGATCCAATCGCAACGCCACGTCCCCGAGCATCGCCAGCAACTCCAGCGCACGCCCCTCGTCGATCGGCCCCGAGTCCCCGCCGTAGTACGTCCCGTGGACCTTCCCCGCCGGCCCCTCGGGCCACGCCCCATGCGCCTGCGGCTTGCTCGCCATCCCCTTGGTCACCAACGCCTTGCGAACCTCCTTGCGCTCCTTCTCGGGCAGCTCCTCGAACAGCGTCGCCAGCCGATCCACATGCCAGGTCCAATCCCGGTCCTCGCTCTTGTCCGCCTGCGACACCGTCGGCCCCTCGACCGCCGCCCCCCGCACGTCGCTGTCCCACGTCGGAAATCGCCTCGAAAGCTCCTGGAGGAACACCCCCCGCTCGCTCGGCACCAGCTTCTCCAGCCCCTCCCGAATCAGTTGCTCGATCGCCCGGGCCCGCTCATCCGCGGACTCGTCGCTGAAGCTCCCCTGCGTCTCGCGGATCGCCGCCGCAAGTCGATCCACTTCCGATACCTGCATGCGTGCTCCTCACCAACCGCCGCCGGATCGCCCTAGCCCCCGCCGAACGCCCAGCCGTTCGCCATGATAACGCCCGAGAACGCCCTATGAGGCCCCTTGTCGCCCCTGCCGATCTCCGGATCGCGCCGTCTGCACGCATCCTCCCGATCAGGCGATCCCGATCCACCATCGCCCGATCGACATTCCTCGACCGCGATTACTCCTGCGCCGATCAGACGGACTGACCAGTCACCCGCCTCGCAACAGCACCCCGGGAGAGATTCCATGACCCGCGCCGCGCTCGCCACCGTCGTCTCGCTCGCCGCCCTCGCCGGCTGCTCCTCCACCCCCATCTACCGCGCCCACGTCGCCCCGGCCAACACCGGCGAGCTCGAAGGCACCGGCGATGCGCTCGGCAACGCCCTCTTCGCCGAGGACGTCATCCTCGCCAAGAGCCCCCACCGCGCGAGCGAGTTCAACCGCGAATACCCCACCCTCTTCGTCATCGTCCCCGACGACGCGAACTGACCCGCGCCTACTCAGCGCCGCCATACCACGCCGGAAAGGCCTCGATCGCCCGCGCGATCTCCTCATCGCTCGCGCTCGCCACGCGCGACTGCTGCTTGTCCGCCTCGATCACCACCCGAAACCCGACATCAAAGTACCCAAAGGTCTGGAAAAACCTCGGCGTGATGGGATCCGCATACCCAAGCTCCCGCGGCGAGATCGCCGACGCCCCCATCAACCGACCAGAATCCTCATCTGCGGGATCCCCGTCCACCACCCACTCGGCGACATTGCCCACCAAGTGACGAAACGTGTTTCCGCGATTGGGCGAGTCTACCGGCTCCAACAAGTCCGTCCCGTCATCATGCGCAGACCAGGGCTCCGCCTGCGCCTTGATCGGAAAGCCCCCTCCCCGCAGACCCCAATCGGCCGCTTCGTCAAAGTACAACCGCTGCGCCGCCGCCGTTGCCGGAAGCCCGCTCGCGTAAGCCCGCTGCTCGTCAAACCCCACGTCCCGCAGATTCCAGTCCACCCCTCTGGGCTCGTCGTTGCCGTTGAACAGAGCGCCCTCCACGCCCTCCATACGCAACGCGACGCTGAACTCGCGCACCGTCGGCAGACGCCCGCCGATCAGCACGCCGCACAGTTCGCCCGCCGGCAAATACCCGATGTCCTGCAACGGCATCCGCTGATTTGGCCAGAAGTTTTCCCATGACCGATCTCGCTCATCAGACGGTCGAGCCGAGTCCTGCATCCATGTATTGCTGCTGGGATCGTAAATCACGTTGTCCGTAACAGAAAGAACTCGATTCTTGTAGTCCCACACGACCAAGCGCGCGCTCTCATCGCCCCCGCCCTTGCGTATCTCCAACTCCTTCCACTCGCTATTCAAAGACTCCAGCGCCGCCCCATCCAGCACCGCCGCCACCGTCCCCACCGACATCTCCGTCTCGCACAAAAACACCGCCTTCCCATCGCCCCCTATATCCACGCCATCCTCGCGCAACCGAACGAACCGCAACCGCTCGCCGCTCGCATCGTGCACCGCTTCGACGCTCTCTCCATCCGGTGCAAGCGTCTCCGTCCACCCGGCATTCTGGAGTGAGTCAAACTCCAACTCCCCCTCTTCCACCGTCTGCCGGTCGAGCAGCGCTCGAAGGAAGCTGTTGGTATTTCTCACGGACTCGGGAATCGCCTCGCCGCCATCAATCCGCCCCTGCAACGCCTGTTGCAGAGTCTCCGCCCGCCCGCGCGCACCCGCAGCGTCCCCGCGCGCATCAACGACGAGCCGGTTGACCTCGATCTGCGCCAAAACCTCCGCCGGCGCACCCGCCCCCTCGCCCATGTACAGACCAGGAATCTGTTCCCCCACCGCCACCCACGCCGCCAGATCGACGCCCCGATGGGCGCTCCATCGGTTCCAGCCCCGCCGCCACACCGTCTCGCCCGCCTGCCGCCAACCCGCCAGCCGCGCATCGCCGGTCATCGTCTCCAGCGCCGCAACCGCATCGCGATTCAGCCGAAGACCCTCCACCATCCGCGCGGTGCTCGGCACCGCGTCCATCGCGCTCATCGCCACCCACGCCGCATGCACCACCGCCAGATCCGCATCCGAGCCGTCTCCCAGCGCATCGACCAGCATCCCGCGCACCGCATCAACGCCCAAGCCGCCATCATGCAGCGCCGCGATCCGCCCGCCCCGCGCCGCCAGATCCTCCGCTGCCCGGCCCAATCCCGCAAGGATCGACGCCACACCCGAACCATCCCCGCCGGAGTCGCCTGCGCTCCCGCTCAACCCGCTCGCAACTGCCGCGAAGGTCCTCGCCCCCGGATCCACGCTCGCCGCGAACGCATCGCTCCCGAGCATCAGCGCGTTGATCCCCTGCCGCACGAGCCCCAGATTGACCAGCACCCGATCCACCTCGCCCAGCCACGCCGAAAAACTCTCGGCCTCTCCCTTCGCAAGCGCCGCCGGCGCTTCCGCCGCCGTCAGCAACCCCTCGCCGACGAGCATCCCGTCGATCACCCCCACACGCCTGGTGCGAACCATCGCCTGCGCGTTCGCCCACACCCCAAGATCACGCGCCGCCTGCTCGCCGCTCGACAGCTCGCCCAACGCCGCGCCGCGCGCCCGCTCGATCTTCTCTCGCAAGCCATCCGCCGCCGCCCGGAACGCCCCGATGTCGTGGCTCGCCCCATGCTCCCCGTCCAACGCATCCAGCCCGCCCGTCCACACATCCGCAAGCATCGAGTCCGCGATCGGCAGCTCATCGGACCACGCCCGCACGCTCGCCTGGGCCGCCGTCCGCCGCTCATCCACCGCCTGCTGAAACGCCGCCCGCGGCACCGCCAGTGCCCCGTCATCGACCGTCGCCGCGAGCCCCTGCGCAAGCCCTTCCAGCACGCCCCGCGAAGCCTCGCCGACCGGCGCAGCTCGCACGCGCGACACCACCGCCGCCCTGTCCTCCTCGCCCAGCGCCCCTCGATCAGCAGAATCTCTCGCTGCGGCGACCCCCGCGCACACCCCGATGATCTCTCGAAGCCTCGCGCCGCTCGCCACGCCCTCGCCCATCTCCAGCCGAATCGCCCGACGGATCGGATCGTCCGCCGCCAGCCCGGCCACCAGCTCATCGCCGCTCGCGCTCTGCCACACCGCCCGCAAGGCCTCACCCCGCGCCACGGCGTCCTGAGCACTTGCCCAAGCCGCGATCGCCGCTCCCACGCCCACCCCGTCATCCCCATCAACGCCCACCGCGCCCGCGACCGCGTCCAGCTCATCACCCAGAGCCGTCAGCCCGAGCTGCGAGCGAACAAAGTCACGCAACGCCGACGCGCTGCCTCGCCACGCCCCCACCAATCCCTCGATCGAAGTTCGAGCCTCCTCAAGCCGCCCGGCCGCCCGCCTCACAGGCCCCCGCGCCGCGGGCGAGTCCCAAGCCCCCGGCACCCCCTCCCCGATCGCAACCCCGTCTGCCACGCCCTCGATCCCGACAAGCTCATCCCACCCCCGCCGCTGCGCGGCTCTCACCAAGCCCGCCTCCTCGCGCAGCCCGTTCTGCTCCAGCGTCGCCAACCCCTCATCGCCCGCCCCATCGCCGACGCCCCCGAGCCACGCCGCCGCCAACACAAGCCGCCGCACATCCGAGGCAGACGGCGCCTTGGGCTTGAAGACCTGCCACCCCCCAAACCCCAACGCCACCACCGCGATCAACCCCGCCAAACCAACACCGATCTTGCCCCAAGGCAGCGGCTCGTGCGGAGGCTTCGCCGGCTTCGGTGCCTTCTCGGGCTTCGGTGCCTTCGCCTCCCTCGGTGGCCTCGGCACCTTCTCCGGCTTCGCGCGTTCGCGCTCGATCGGCCCAACATCCGCGCCCGCCTCCGGCGCCAACACGCCCGTGCCGCCCGATTCCTCGGCTTGCCCAGACTCGACCGCCGGCTCGATCCCGCTCGATCGATCTCCATCCTCCAAAGACCTCGCCGCGCCACCGTCTACCGCCTCTTCCTGCTCGACCTCAGCCCGCGAAACCGCCTCGACCGCCCGCTCGCTCGCCACCGGCTCCGGCGACACACCCCCACCAGACGGCGCACCGAACGGCTCGGGCGTCGCCAGCCCCTTGGGCCGCGCCGGCATCCGATCCTCGATCGCCTCCAGCGTCGCCCGCCCCCCGACCCAGCTCACCAGCTCTTCGCAGCGCCGCTGCCGCCACAGCCGCTCCAGCTCCTCGTCGCCATCGGAAAGAAACGTCCACACCCGATGCCCGCGCGGGAACGGCACGCGCAGCATCTTGTCGGTCCCGACCACGTCGTACCGATTCGAAGCCACCGCGAACGCGAACTCGCCCAGCGATCGCACGTCGTCCTCGGATGTCGCCCGCCGCCACGCTCCGCTCTCCGCGTCGCGCACCCACCCGAATCCCGCCTCCAGGCAATACGCCCTGCGCGCGAGCTTGCGATCGTCTCCCCAGACCCTCGCCGGGCTCAGCGCCCCGAACCCCTCGCCCCAGATCGCCGACGCGTCGCGCATCGCCCAGTACACGAACGCGAAGACGCGATCGAGCTTGGCGTGCGTCGGATCGTGGTCCTCGTGCAGCGCCCTGCCGGACATCGAAACCTCGAGCATCCGCCCGGGCTCATACCCCTGCATCTCGCCCCACGCCCGGACCTTGCCCTTGCCCGCCGCCAGCGCCGCGTACCGCTCGATCCGCTCGCCGAACAGGGCCGACGCCTCGCCCGCGTCCTCGCCGCCTTCGAGCCGGTCGCCGTCGTAGCGATACCGCACGACACCCGACGAGACCTCCTCGCGCACGACACCACCGCCGAGATAGTCCGCCGAGCCGCTCAGCATCGTCCTCGCACACTACGCCCGATTCCGGGCACCCATCCGGGCCAACAGATTCTAGTTGACCACCTGCTTGGTCTTCAGATCAAGACCCTCGGGCGCGACCTCGATCTGAATCTCCCGACCCCCCCACTTGTTCTTGTCCAGCGGCAGCCCGATCCTGTCATACCGCCCCACCCCGATCCGCGCCATCACCATCACCCAGTTCGCGTCCTGACGCCAGTCGTTCCAAACATCGTCGCCGCGCAGCAACGTCCTGGACCGCCCCTCGTCCGGATGGCTGTACACCCAGTCCTCGCTGGCCCCATCATCGCCAAGCTTCGCCTTGAGCTTCTCCCCGTCGTATTCCCCAGCCGCCACGTCCTTGGTGTACTCGATGTCGCTCAGCCCCACCATCGCCACAAGCACCTCGGTGTTCGCGCCGATCCGATCATCCATCGTGATCGCGATGTCATAGCTCGGCCCGCCCTTGGACTGACACCCCCCCAAAAGCATCGCACCGCACCCGATCACAACTCCCAACGCCCCGATCATCTTCATGACTTGCTCCCGGTCTTCGGTTTCCCGTTCTCACCCGATTCCTTGGCAATATACCGTCTCAGAAGCCCGCTGACCTCGCGATTGAACGCCCAGTCCACCAGCATCAGGCTCCGCGCCCGTTCCAGCAGCAGCTCCAGATCCCGCTCGATCCCCAGGAACGCCGACTCAGGCGAGCTCGCCGGCGCATCCCCGAAGTCCTTGGCGATCGAGTCCGGCCCCACCCCCGGGAACATCCGCACCAGCACCCCCAGCGTCTCGAACCACAGCGACGCCGGGATCGCGTCCAGCGCCTCCTCGCTCGAGAGCTCCTCCAGCACCACCCGCTGCGGCCCCAACTGATCCATCCACCGCGCATCCGACGCCATCACCTTCCCGATGCGCTCACCCAGGGCCACCTCCGGATCGTGATGCTGCGCAACCTCGCTCGCCAGGCTCAGCGCCTCGTCCAGCGCCACCGACAGCTTCGTCTGCCCATCGACGAGCAGCGTCCGCACCCCCAGCACGCCCAGCGAGTACAGATCACACGGACTGCCTTGCAGCGTCATCGCGCTGTACCCCACCCCGCTCATCGGCCGCCCCTCGCTCTCGATCAGCGCTCTTGACAACTCCTCATCCAGCTCCGTCGGCACGCCCCGCAGACGCACCTCCCCCGACGTCAACTCCCGCTCCACCATCGGCGTCGCAAACAGCTCCACACGCCTATCCCGCAGCGCCACCGCCAGCCGCACCAGATCCCCCGGCCCCAGCCGCAGATGCTCCTGCGTCGACAGCGTCCCCTCGAACCGCGTCTTGCCCGCGTCAACGCCCTTGTCCACCCCGACCACCGACACATCGCGCAGCCGCAGCGTCCCTTGACCCTGCTGCACCCGCCCCACCGGCGGCGCATACACGCCCATCGCCATCTCCCGCGCCGGCTCAAAGTACGTCGCATCGCTGAACGCCAGATTCAGCTCCACCGCGCTCCCCGGCTCGCGCAGCGAAGGCCGCGCCGTCCACAGCTCCGGCAGCCCCTCCGCCGACGGCGCAAGCGCCACCCCAAAGCTCTCGGCACTCAGATCCAGAATCGGCTGCCGCCCGCTCTCCACCAGCGTCCGCACATCCCGCACCGCCAGCAGCAGCAACCGCAGCTTCAGGTACATCCCCTCGACCAGCCGCCCCCAGCGCCCGTGCCGAAAAAGAAACACCTCCTCGTGCCGCGTATATCCGCGCGTCGCATGCGCCGACTCGCTCAGCACAGCCCGCGCCGGCCCCTGCGTCACCCCCTCGAACGCCTTGCCCCCCAGACAATCAATGTAATCGTCCAAGCTCAACGGCGCGAGCCGCCGGGCCAGAATCATCCCGCACCCGCCGTTGAACGCACACAACCCCGCCGGCACGACCGACGACAGCGAAGAACTGTCCCCGTCCTCCTTGCAAAAAGGAGACGCCGCGACGAACGAACCCGCCCTCTCGCCGCTGCCCATCCACAGATACCGCGCCAGCGTCGTCCCGTAGGGCTCCAGCCCCGCGGCCTCCAGCGCCGCATCATCCCGGCACAGCTCCAACGCCGCGCCCTCCCGCTCCGGATGCACGCACCGCCCGCCATCCAGATCCAGCAGCGTCGCCCGCGGATGAGCCCGCTCGCCCCCCGTCCGCACCAGCGACCCCGGATCGCTCGCCTCAATCGCATCCACCCAGCTCAGCCACGACCGATCCAGGAGCGCGTTGCACGCCGAACTCCGCGCCGTCTCCGGCGCACCCCGCAGAAGCTCCGGCGACTGCACCCAAAGCTCCAACCACTCGACGATTCCATCGCCCGCGTCAACCACCGCCCCCAAGAACGCCCGCGCAAACCCGCTCTCGCGCAGCGGCACCAACCGCCCGCTGACCGGATCCCCCTCCCGCTGCACAATGATGCATATCCGCAGCGGCCCCTCCCGCCATCGCTCATTGATCACGATCGCCTGGAGATGCTCGGGCAGTTTGCTCGCGGGTCTTCCCATAGTCGGCTCAGCGTCTCAACCCACCCCAGGGCCCGCTGAGCCCCGCTTGCCAAGGATAGCGATCAACCCAGCGAATGCTCGACCACGCCGCCCGTGGGCGTCTCCTTCCCACTCGCCCTCGCCTCCACACCCTCTCCCCCCAGCAGCCGCTCGTACAACCCCATCGCCTCGCGCACATGGTCCGGATAGCTCCGCAGCGCACTGATCGCATGCACATCCCGCGCACTCGGCAACTCCACCTCCCCCTCCACCACCCGCGTGATCCGCTCCGCCAGCGCCTCCGGCGACCCCCCCGGATACTGCAAGCCATTGCCCAGCCCACCGTTGCCCGCAGCCTCCGCCGTCCCCGGCTCGATCAGCCACTCCGGCACCCCGCCCAATCGCGACGTGATCACGAACTTCCCCGCGTGCAGCAGCTCCAACAAGACCAGCGGCGAGTTCTCGAACCACACATGCGTCATGATCCCGACGTCGTACTCCCCCACCGCCGCCACCAACTGCCGCACGTCGTACCCGCCCAGGAACGACACCTCCGGATACTCGCCCAGCCGCCGCCGATGCAGCCAGTCGCCCCCCGCCGCCCGGATCAGAAACTGACACCGCTGCCGCACCCGATGCTCCAGCAGCGGGATCGCCCGCACCAGAATGTCCAGCCCCTTGTTATGCCGCACCGTCCCGAAGAACGCCAACCGCAGCGGCCGCGGATCTCCCGCCGACCACGGCCTCTGCTCGTAATACGGCGACCGCCGCACCCGCCGATTCAGCCGATCGAAGTGGCTCATCCCCAATCGCAAATGATGGACCTTCTCGCCCTCCAGTCCCATCGACGTGTAGACCTGCCCCATGAACCGGCTCGGCGGCGTCACCAGCGACGCCCGACGCAGCGCCTCGATCCCCGCCACCCGCCGACGCCCGTACTCATTCACAACCTTCAAATGGTGATCCGCCCGCAGGAACCGCTCGTTCTGGTCCAACGGCGAACGCCCCAACTCGACGATCTCATCCTCATCGTCGATCGGATTGGCGTTGTGCACCAGACCCTCATGGTCCTCGCCAACCCCGAACCCCAGACCAAGCTCCGGATCGATCGCGTTCTCGATCGGCGGCGCCACCCGCGAGCCGCGCTTCGCACGACGCGCCGCCTTCCGCTTCGCGTTCGTCCCCGTCAGCTTCTTGACCAGATCCCCCGCAGCGGTCCCCAGCCGCCGCTGCACCGTCTGCTCCAGCCGCCGACGCATCCGCGTCCGATCCGCCTTCGCGGGGCTCAGGCACTTCACGCAGCGCTTGCCCCCCTTGTAATCCCGGCAGACCTCCCGCTCCTGAAACAACAAATCCACCTGCGGGCAGCAGAACCAGTAGTTGTGCGGCGTGATCAGCATCTCCCGCCCGCTCGCCCGGATCGCCTCTACCACGTCCAGGCTGAACCCCTCCAGCGAGTGCGCGTGCACGATCTCGATATCGTGCGCATTCAACCACGCAACCACCCGCCGCGAGTGCGCCGACGCCGACATCTCCCGACCCATGTTCCGGAAGTTGAACAGCCCCGGCGACAGATTGGGCGAGTTGAACAGGTGGAAACACCGGATCCCCCGCCACGGCGCGATCTCCCGCACGAACATCCCCGGCCGCAGCGAGTAGTCCATCCCCGAACGCAGGTAATGCACCTCGTGCCCGCTCAGCGACAGACCCATCGCCAGTTCCGACGCCGCCAGGTTGTACCCAGAGCCTTCCTTGGCCTGCGCCGCCAGCCTCGCCCAGCCCAGAATCGCGATCCGCCTTGGCGTCTTCGCGCAGCGCCACCCCGCCGGCATCGCCGGGCGTTCGCCCTCGTTGCGTACACGATCCTTGCGGGCCATACCTATCCGTACCGACCCCGGCCTCCCGGGGCGCGGAGTCTAGCGACGTCCATCGCGCACCGCAGCCCTGTCCACAGCCACCGACCGCAGAACCGCACGCGCACACCGAGCCCGTCGCGCTCCAATCTCCCCACCTCGGGCGACCGCCCGTCGATCTGCAGATTCCACCCCCCGCGCAGCACCGGCAGGTCGTTCTCGTTGTCGAACACGACCACCACCCGCGCGGGCCGCCGAATAAGCCGCAACTGCCGAAACAGCCGCGACCGCCGGCTGGGCGAATACAACACCCGCTCCACCCCGGGCTCCTCCCCCGAGTCATGCGGCGGCGGCATGTCCGTCCGCAACGCCAGCATCCACGCTGGCTCGCGATCCGCCATCCCCCGCCTTCGCAGCTCCTCGCGCACCAGCTCCCGCAGCGCCCCGAACCGCACCCGCGTCCCCACGCGATGACAGATCGCCATCACCCGCGCGTTCCGATCCAGCGCCCCGCAGCGCTCCATCGCATCCACGATCGGCTCGGGCTTGGCGCTCGGGTCATCGAACTTCCCCGTCACCTGCGCCGCGGCGTCGTGCGCGCTCCGCCGGATAATCTCCGCGTGTCCCATCCGCCGCATCACCATCGCCTTCAGCGACTCGCGCAGCAGGTGCGCATACCGCCTCGCGATGATCCATCGCCCCACCCCCGCCTTGCGCAACATCCACACCAGATTCCGCTGCGCATAGTACAGCCGCGCCGGCGTCAGCTTGTGATGCCAGGGCGTGTGATACACCACCGCGTCCAGATTCAAGACAACACGAAACCCCGCGCGTGAGAAACGCACGCACCAATCCGCGTCATCGCAGTAAATGAAATACCGCCAGTCCCACAGCCCCACCTCGCGGACCATGCTCCAACGCGCAAGCAAGCTGCACGCGCTCACGACATCCACGTCGCGCACGCCACGAAAATCGCGCTTCCCTCGCGTCCCCCCCACCTCCGAGACCCATTGCTCGTGCGACGCCCGCAGCCGATGCCCCGCGCTCGGCTCATCCCCCATGATCCCCGTCTTCGGATCGAGATACACCGTCGACTCGATCGTCCGCTCACGATCCCCCAGATCCACCGTCCGCGATCCCACCAGACCGATCGTGTCGTCCGACCGCGCCGCCTCCAGCAGCCGCCGCAGCGCATCCCGCGGCAAGTCGATGTCATCATCCACCAGCCACACGAACTCCGGCCGCGCCCCCGACTCCGCGCCATCCAGCACGTCCCAGGTGAACCCCAATCCGGTGTTGAATCCCCCACACCCGCCGTGATTCTCGCTGTTGCGGATCAGCGTCAGCGACCGGAACCCGCCGACGTTCTGCTCCCCCGTCCCCGCGTTTTCCAGATCGAACGCCGGCTCGTGCGCCCTCGCCGTCGAGTTCTGGACCACCCGCTCGGGCTTCCACCGCTCGCGCAGATACTCCAGCGTCCCGTCCGTGGACGCGTTGTCGGTCACGATCACGTCCAGCATCCCGCGATCGACGTCCTGCCGCGAGATCGCCTCCAGCGCCCGCGAGACATCCTCCTTGCGATTCCACGTCACCAGCACGACCGCGACGTTCGCCGCCGCGATCGCGCCCGAGGCCCCCTCGCCCGCAGCCTCCGCCTCTCTTTGGGTCTCCATCATGGCGGTCGCGTCGTCGCTCAAAGTGCCCACAGCCTACACCGCCCGCCGCGTCGGCGAGGATCCCGACTCCCGCAGACACGCCTCATAGATCCCCACCATCTCCGCCAGGTGAGCCTGCAAGCTCTTCGGCGGCTGCACCCCCGCCCGCAGACGATCCAACAGCCCCTCGCTGAGCACCGCCTCACCAAGTCTCCGCACAAGATCCTCCCGGTCGTTCCCCCGAAACAGCAGCCCGTTCTCCCCGTCCCGCACGAAATCCGGGATCCCCCCGAGCTCAGCCCCCAACACCGGCACTCCGCACGCCAGCATCTCCATCACCGTCTGCGGCCCGTTATCCCACCACACGCTCGGCACCACCCCCAGATCCGCCCCGCCCAGCAGCCAAGGAATGTCCTCCCGCTCATACCCATCGCTCAGCGTCAGCCGCGCCATCCGCGCCTCCAGCCGACGCAACCGATGCGCGATCGACCCGACGCCCAGCGCATGCACGCACAAATGCAGCCGAGCCAAGACGTCGGCCTCGCTCCGCTCCAGCGCCTCCACCAAGAGATCCAGCCCCTTGGCCTTGTTGTGATACCCCAGAAACACCACCCGCACGGGCCGCCCGCCAACTCCCAATCGCTCCGGCGCAGCCACGATCTCCACCCGCTCACGCACCTGCTCCACGATCGGCGTCCCCAGCGTGCACGTCACGATCCGCGAGCCATCTACCCCCAACGCCTCATACTTCCGCGCCACGAACGACGACACCGCATGCACCCGATCGCACGCATTCAACGCCTCGATCATCGCCCCCCGCCGCAGCGCGTACGCGTTGGGAGCCCGCGAACTCGCCGGCTCGCCCCGCGCCTCGTTCGAGACCGCGATCCGCTCTTCGTCCCCTTCGCCCGCGCCACCCGCAACCGCCCCGCCCCGCGCATCCTCACCCAGCACAGGCAGCGGCACCAGCGCGTCCCGCGCCGATCGCACCCGCCGCGTCCCCGACCGCTTCACCCGCCGCCCCTTCTCCTTCCACGCCGGCCGATGACACCCCACGCACGCGTGCCCATTCTCAAAGTCCATGCACGCCCGCGTATCGCCTTGCATCAGGTACACCTGCGGGCACACCGTGTGGTAGTTGTGCAAGCTGAACACCACCCGCGCCCCGCCCCGCTTCGCCTCCCGCACGCACCCGCCGCTCAGCCCCTCCAGCGACTGAAAATGCGCCAGATCCGGCCCCACCGCCCGCAGCAACTCCCCGAACACCCGCTCCAGCTCCGGGCTGGATTGCTCGGCCTCCGGGCGATCGAACTGAAACGTCGACGGCGCACGCACCGGCGAGTGCACGATCTCGAACACCCGGATCCCCCGCCAGTCCGCGTGCCGACGCGCATGACACTCCCCGCCCTCCCCGCAAGTTCCGCCCCCCGATTCCGAAGAACCCCCGGACGAATCGCCAGCCTCCGCCAAACGCCCGCCATGAAGCCTCGGCGTCGTCCCCGAGCCGATGCTCACCACCTCGTGCCCGCGCTCCAGCAGCGCGAGCCCGAGCGATTGTGTGTACGCGTTGATCCCACCGCCGCGAGACGCGCCGTGCCAGATCTTCGCCCAGTTGACCAGCGCGATCCGCATGAACCGGAACTATACGGATCGCAGCCCCCATACGATCCCCGGCTTTCCAGGCCCCAAGGGGGCACACGCGAGCGAATCGCGAGCACGACGCGACCAAGGAGCCCCGATGATCCGATTCACATGCGACCGCTGCGAACGCCCCTTCGAGGTCACAGACGACCGCCAGGGCGAAAAACTCGAGTGCCCCGACTGCGGCGACATGAACATCATCCCAGACGCCCCCCTCGCCGCATCCGACCCCGAGCCCGCCAAACCCGCCTACGACGCCAAGGCCGACCGCGCCGCCGCCGCCGGCTACCCCCCCGACCACGGCCCAGAGGCCCGCGTCGTCCGCGTCCACCCCGCGCTCATGCGCGCCAACCCCTTCCTCTTCCTCGGCGTCGTCCTCGGCGCACTCCTCGGCGCCACCGGCATCACCTGGTTCGGCATCATGGGCCGCGACCCCAAGTTCCTCCTCTGGCCCAGCGTCGCCCTCCTCATCATCGCCATCGTCTTTCTCGGACTCTGGAAGATCCAAAAACTCTCCCACTCCATCGAGATCACCACCAAACGCTCCATCGAACGCCGAGGCCTCTTCTCCCGGGCCACCAGCGAGGTCCTCCACGACAACATCCGCAACATCCAGATCACCCAGACCTTCCTCGAACGCCTCCTCAACGTCGGCACCCTGGCCATCGCCAGCGCCGGCCAGGACGGCGTCGAGATCCAGGTCCAATCCCTCCCCGCCCCCGACCAAATCCGCAAGATCATCGATCTCTACCGCCCTCTCTAGCCGATGGCGCTTCGTGGCACGAGCGTCCCGCCCGTGCGTGTATCCATCCCTCCCCCGCCTCGAAAGCGCCTAAGGTTGCCGCCATGACCCGACGCATCCAAAAGACCGCCAGCCAGGCGACCCGATCCATCCGGCGCAAGCCCCTGGATTGGCTCCACCGCGTCCGTGTCACCGTACTGGCAACGGTCCTCGCCGTCGCTATCACCGCCTTCGGCCTCATCGCCTGGGCCGCCCTCCCCGCCCTGCCGGTCATCGGCGTCGCCGTCGCAGCCGTCGCTATGGCCATCAACACCGTCACCGCACGCCTCAACGAGCCCCTCTGCCGCGACTGCGGCGAGGACCTCACAGGCCTCATCCCAGGCGAGTACGGCGCAGTCTGCCCCAACTGCGGCCTCATCAACCCCATCCACACCGACCGCCTGGCGTAAGACCTCGCCGATCATCACGCCGACCCGATGGTGCCGTGGTCTGAGGAGGCTCTGCGACGAAGGCCACGCGATCGGCCCGATGCCTCGCGCGATCGGTCGAGTTCGTGCCAACCCAAGCGATGCTTCAAACGCCCTCGCG
>JAJDDM010000029.1 GCA_029260315.1 Phycisphaerales bacterium
GCCGGGGCGACCGTCCACGCCTCGACCCGTTCGCGTCTTCGTTGACATCGCCGGCCTCCTTGCCGACGAGCAGTCTCACATATCATCCAACAAAGCGCAACCGAACGAGCGCCGAACAAATGGGCCGTCAGACAGAGCCTAATGCCTCCCTAATCAAACAACCCCTTGATCGCCGTCCACCACCCCTGCGCAAGCTCCGGCGTCGTCTCCGCCCACACCGAACAATCCACCGCATTCAAAATCCGCTCGGTCGTCCGCCCCAGCAAAACACCCGCCGAGTCGCTCTTGTGCAAATGCGTGCTCACCACCAGCACCTCCACCCCCAGCTTCTGACACATCTGCGGCACCGCCCGCGTCGCCGGACCCTCCACGCTCACGATCTCCACCCGCGGATCCCCATCCCGCCGCATCTTCGAGATCAGCTCATCGGCCTGCGTCTTGCAAACCTCCTCCAGCTTCCCGCGAGCCTGCCCCTCGGTCAGAATCGTGTGATACCCCATCGGCAGCTCATACGCCTTCATCAGCGTGATCGACTCCACCCCCAGCGCCCGCCCCAGCCACAGCGCCCGCCGAAGCTCCACATGCGCGTCGGCGTCCAGATCGCTCGCCACCGCGATCTTCGTGAACATCCCCCGGAACGTCGGCTCGACCACCAGCGCCGACACCTGGCAATGCCGCACCGTGCTGTGCGCGATGCTCCCCAGGCTGCCGCGCTTCAGCCCGCCCTTGCCGTACCGCCCGATCACCAGCAGGTCCGCGTCCAGCTCCCGCCGAAGCCCCAGAATCTCGTGCTCCGGCTCACCCCGCCTCACATGCAGCGTCGCCTTGCCCACAAGGTCATGGCTCGCCGCGAACTTCTCCAACTCCTCACTCGCGATCGCGAGCTGCTTCTCGGCGACCTCCGGCAGGGCGTCCGCCTCGCGCCGGCTCATCGGCTCGATCACATGCACCGCGTGCAACTCGGCCCCCAGCCTCTCGCTCAGCCCGATCGCCATCGCGACCGCCCCCAGCGATTCGCTGGTCAGCCCCGTCGCGACCAAAATCTTCCGGATATCCCTCGACTGTCCGTCCATGGCAGAGCCTCCCGCTGTCTAGAGCCGCACAAGTCTATCGGATGAACTCCGCCCGGCCTGCACTCCCGCCGCCCCTGCCTCGGCCCGACGCCCCGCCCCCATACCATCCAGCCCACGAACCCAAGGAAGCCGCGCCCCCATGGACCTCAGCCGCATCCGAAACTTCTCCATCATCGCCCATATCGACCACGGCAAGTCCACCCTCGCCGACCGCCTCCTCCAGGCCACCCACGCCGTCTCCGATCGCGAGTCCCGCGCCCAGTTCCTCGACGACATGGACCTCGAACGCGAACGCGGCATCACCATCAAGGCCTCCGCCGTCACCGTGCAATACGAGCCAAGCGACAAAGCGGTAGCACCGGCTTCCAGCCGGTCGGAAAAGGAGGAAACACCGCCTTCCAGCCGGTCGGCAGATCAAGGCCCCGCAGGGGCCGCCCAACCCTCTGCCACTTCGCCACTCCGCCACTCAGCCATCTCCCCCTCCATGCTCAACTTCATCGACACCCCCGGCCACGTCGATTTCTCCTACGAGGTCTCCCGCGCCCTCAAGGCCTGCGAGGGCGCCCTCCTCGTGGTCGACGCCGCCCAGGGCGTCGAGGCCCAGACCGTCGTCAACGCCTACCTCGCCATCGCCCAGGACCTCGAGATCATCCCCGTTCTCAACAAGATCGACCTCCCCGGCGCACGCCCGGACGAGATCGCAGAAGAGATCGAGCACGTCCTCGGCTTCCCCGCCGAAGACTGCATCGCCGTCTCCGCCAAGACCGGCCAAGGCATCCCCGAGCTCCTCGAAGCCATCATCACCCGCCTCCCCCCGCCCCGCGCACCGGTCACCGAAAAGACCCGCGCCCTCATCTTCGACGCCACCTACGACGACTACCGAGGCGTCATCGTCTACATCCGCATCTTCGACGGCCACCTCAAGCCCGGCGACAAGATCCGCATGATGGGCCTCGAACACACCCACCTCATCACCGAACTCGGCAAGTACACCCCCAAGCAAACCAAGGTCGCCTCCCTGGGACCAGGAGAAACCGGCTACCTCATCGCCGCCATCCGCAACCTCAAAGACGTCCGCGTCGGCGACACCATCACCCTTGAAAAGGACCCCGCCGACGAACCCCTCGCCGGATACGAACCGGCCAGGCAAATGGTCTTCTGCGACTTTTATCCCGCCACAACGGATAAGAAGGGCAACGACTACGAGCTCCTCCGAGAAGCCATCGAAAAACTCGCCCTCAACGACTCCAGCTTCACCTACCAGGCCGTCCACTCCGAGGCCCTCGGCTTCGGCTTCCGCTGCGGCTTCCTCGGCCTGCTCCACATGGACATCATCCAGGAACGACTCGAAAGAGAGGGCGGCTGCGAGGTCGTCCAGACCGCCCCCACAGTCTCCTACAAGGTCGACATCCGCGGCAAGGAAAACAAAGTCTCCGAGATAGAAGTCCACAACCCCGCCGACCTCCCCGACGCCTCGCTCATCGTCGAGATGAAAGAGCCCATCAGCCGCGTCGAGATCATGACACCCAGCCAGTACATCGGCGACATCATGAAGCTCTGCCTCGACCGCCGCGGCGTCTACAAAAACCAGATCGTCGTCTCCGACAACCGCCAGATGCTCACCTTCGAAATCCCCCTCGCCGAGATCATCTACGACTTCTACGACAAGCTCAAGGGCATGACCTCCGGCTACGGCACCATGGACTACGAGATCGAACGCTACCAGCCCGACAAGCTCGTCAAGGTCGATGTCCTCATCAACGCCGAGCCCGTCGAAGCCCTCAGCCTCATCTGCCACAAGGACCGCTCCGAACAACGCGGCCGCCAGCTCCTGCTCAAACTCCGCAAACAGATCCCCCGCCACCAGTTCGAGATCCCCCTCCAGGCCGTCATCGGCGGCAAGATCATCGCTAGAGAAACCATCAAAGGCTTCCGCAAGGACGTCACCGCCAAGTGCTACGGTGGCGATGTCTCCCGCAAACGCAAACTCCTCGATGCCCAGCGCAAGGGCAAGAGCCGCATGAAGTCCGTCGGCTCAGTGCAGATTCCGCAGGAGGCGTTCATGGCCGTCCTCGACACCGGCGAATAGCGGCTCTCACTCCCTCCCCAGGGGCGGCGGCATCCTGCCGCCGATCGCCGCAGGCGATACGCCCCACCGAACGCGCCCGACTCTGATGACCCCGGAGGGGTCCACGCACATAGCCCCGTGTGAAGCACGCGCCAGCGTGCGAAACCCGGGGTAGCCAACCCACACGAATCCCGCCCCGGAGCGGGCGGACGAGTCGCCTGCCGCTGAGAAGAGTTAGCACCCAACTACGAAGAAATCCAAATACCCGAAGAAGTCCGCGGCGTCGCAGTCGCCGTCCATATCGATGTCACAGATGGCGATCTCACCATTGGCGAATGCGTCGAGATAGAAGAAGAAGTCGTCAGCATCGACATCTCCATCCGGAATGCCGTAAGTGTCGTCGGAGGGATCCGAGGAGCCGGTGAGGTCGGCTGGGCAAGATTGGCAACCGACCTGGATGAAGTACGCAGAACCGGTTTCAGAGCCGCCACCTCGTGCGCCTGCCAAGCAGAATAGGCCGTCGAAAGCGACGGAGTGCCCCAGGAGGGAGCTCGACTCAACGTGTAGTGGATCGAACGTGTCTAGCTCTTGCACTTGGCCATTCAAGACTTCGTACAAGTACATTCTTCCTGCGTCTTCGAACAACGTGTCAGATCCAGATGCGCCTACGCAGAGAAGTCCATCGCGTAAAGCCAGAGAGGACCCAAAGAGATCGCCATCCTCGCCCTTCGTTGGGTATATCTCTCGAACTTGGTTCCACTCGCTCCCGTCGAACTCAAACTGATAAACTGATCCCGTCGCCGGCCCAAGATCGTCGTCCTCTGATGCTCCGACAAATGCTGTATTTCCTTCAATAGCTACGCTGCTGCCAAACGCACGCGACGAAGAGCCGTCGTCTGGTATCAGCTGTTGCTCTATGATCCACTCACCGCCCTCGTTGCGAAACACATAGGTTTGGCGTCCGTTTTCCGAACCGACCAATAGACGACCCTCCGAAATGTCCGTGGTAATCCCAAACCTGTTCCATACGTTGAGATTTGGCGGCACGAGACGTGCCTCGAAATCCCACGAATCGCCGATCTCGCGAAAGACATACGCGGCACCGGACTCGTCACCTCTGGCCCTCTCCCACTTTGCTCCGATCACGAGTACGTCGTCTTCTACCGCAAATGAGAAACCAAATCCGTCGGATACATCGGGCGGTTCAAGTCTCTGGGTCTCAATCCAATCAGTATCGTCGAACTCGAAGACGTGAACGGCGCCGGGAGCAATGTTCGCCGCAGCGACAAACAACGTATGCTCATCGCCAAACTCAAGGTGCCAGCCCAAGCTATAGTGAGGGCCGATGTCGGTTGGCCAGATATCCTGATAATGAACCAGTTCCTCTCCAAGCCGACGAAACATGGACACCACTCCAGCATTTAGTGCTACGACATCCGAGCCTGGACTTGATATCGCGACCCAGTCATTGCTGAGAGCGATACCTTCGCTATACTGGTCCCAGCTCTGCCCGAACTCGGGAGTGAGCAGTTGGGCATTGCAGAAGTCCACTTGTTGGGCATTCAATGTACATGGCAATGGGCCGATAAGAGCGACTATCAGAATCAGCGGCTTTGTCCAATATCTATTCATCGCACGCCTCTCAACCAGTTCAGCATGAATCGTCTGATCCGATCGGGAGTATACACGGCGGGGCGGCACCAAGATGCTCCTGACCCGTGCCGGCGGGTGGCAAGGCCACGGCTCTGCTGGCCATGCTGAGTCACCCAAAACTCCCAACGCCACCTGCTCCTCCCTCTCCCCCCGGCGGGTGGCATGGCCACGGCTTTGGGTGACACTATGTAGCAGGCCTCCAATCGTGCTCTTGTGCGAGATCGGCCCGAGGGCGTAACTCGGGTCGTCTCAAGATCAGCGAGAGGAGGCCCACAGGTGGTCCGTCGGCATCGATGCCCATC
>JAJDDM010000030.1 GCA_029260315.1 Phycisphaerales bacterium
ACTTGGCGCCGTTGTCGAGGATCCAGAAGATGCCGGCGAGGGCGCGGCGTTTGTCGAGCGCCGGGCGCCCGCCGAGCGGGCTCACGGGCGGATCGGGCACCCGCTCGGCCAGCCAATCCAACTGCTCGTCCGTGAGTGTCACCATGGTGACTTATTATATTGACAACTCAAGGAATGGTTTAGGGATAGGCCCTACCCTCATCCTCCATCAGTGAATGACCCGAATGACGCCTATGTACCGAGCTTCTGGATCTTCAATGGCGGTTCGATGAAGACGTCGATCGAGCCGCTCATTCCTTCGTGGCACTCGCATGTTAACACCACGCTTGTACCAGATCTGGGGTTCCTGATGACCTATGCCTTAGTACCGAGGATTCTGAGCCTTCAAGGAGAGATGCGATGGGATGACCCCAAGCTGCCAAGGCGCGATATTGTTGTTTCGCAGCCGCACTCTGCATACCACTGGGGTAACGCCAAGCGTGCATTTGTAGAGATCGAGAGGGAATATCTTCAAGATTACGCCTCATTGCGCCAAATGGGCATTGCGATGTTCTTCTGGGAGAAGCGCATTGTCCAGAACGATGATGAACTGAGCGAGCTCCTCGGGGACGACGAGTGTTACACGAAGTCGCTGCCAGGTGCAATGATTCGGTGCAGTCGACTTCCTTCGTCAGGGACTCCGATGTGCGCCCAGATCTGCGGGCACCATTTGTTGATCCAGCCTGGTGGCTTTCCGATTTCCAAGGCCGACGAGGGAGTTGGCGAGCTTGAGTGGCCTGGTTTGCAAGAGGGAGTCTCAAAGCAGAATTATCGCAAATACAGACCCACCGATTTTGTCTATGTTGACGATCGTGTTCTTGGCGAGTATGAAGGGCGAAGCGACTACTCGATCATGCCAGAGCACGGAAGCGTAGATTACAGAGGACAGTGGAGTGTTAGTTACTGTGATCGCTTTGGCCGGGACGTGATTCGCCTTGAGGTTAAGAAGTTATATGAGGGCAATCCGCCCTCCGTCATTCGACACTGGCATTCCTATGCGGTCGCCCCCCCCACCAGGTATGAACGAGGCCCTTCTCAGCACGCCGAACATTGGAGCAAGAGCGCATCGACTGGTTGACGCAATGATCGTGATGGGCGAGGAACTCGCTCGGTTGCGATCACAGCAGGGCGTGCCGACACAGGGGGGCGATGCAGTCGGACTCAGACGACGAGAGTCGGAGTGGAATGGATGGTGGAATCTTCGTGCGGTGGAACCGGTAACTCGGCATGTACCATTGGATATGCCCGAGCCGACGTTTCTGGAACGATGTGGAGCCTTGCACTCGTTGTGCGCGGAGGGAATAGGGGCGTCGATTCTGCGTCGCATGCTAATCGGTGCCGGGGTGCCTGAGAGTGAGCTGGACAAACTACAGTCGATCAGGTTGCTTTGTGTACTTCTTGAAGTTGCGGGGCGATGTAGCACAACGGGACAATCTGCAACGGCAATCTGCTCTTCTGCTGACGAGCAGCTGATTAGTGACTCAAGAGGCAGGCTCCCTCGGATGAGGGCTGTCAATGCACTCCGGCAGCTCACAGCTCATCGACGTGATAGCAGTAGCAAGGACAAACTCAAGAAATCAATGGAGCAGTTTGGTGTAGACGATCAAGAGGTTGCCGCTGGCTTTGGAGCCGCACTTGATGCTGTATACGACCAACTGGCAGAGGAAATGGAGGAGGCTGTCGTACTGCTTCAGAGTATTTCGTTTTGAAGGGTACAGACTGATACTGCCCGGGAGGTGTCTATTGCGCTACCCTATTCCACTGAGAGCGTTGTGCGTCCCAGAGGACGGATTGACCAATGTTGCGAAGCATGTGCTCATGGATCGGGTCTCGACTGGATGCGACTGTCCGCAGGAACAGGATCGCTTCCTGAATGTCCGGTGCCAGATGCAGTAGATTCATGATCTGGGTCATCCGAGGCTGAGTGACCCGGGCCAACTGGGCAAGTTCAGACTGATTCGCAACGACACCGTCCTCGAGCAGGCGCTCGAATCGGATCGCCAGCGCCATCAGCCTCGCGACTCGCGGTACACGCCCGACGTTCGCGTCTGTGGCGTTCTCACCCCCCCGGCGCTGATTGGGCCGAGGTACCGCCCCCGACGGGCGCAGGGGCCAACACGGCCCGCTTGCGCCGCCCCTGGATGGCGAAATGGATCGGTCGGGTCACGGTCGTCATGCGGCCTCCTCTAGATTGCGATCAAGGAACGCCCGAATCCCGGTCGGGCGGAACGTCACGCTGATGCTCGCGCTTTCTGCGTCGTACTCCACGGTGGAGATCAGCAGGTTCAGCACCCGCGCCTGCTCGCGTGGGATTAGGTTCGCCCAGATCGCGTCGAAGTCTGCGAACGCCGACCCGGCCTCGGCTTTCCCGATCGTCTCTGCCTCAAGTTCGCCCAGCCGTGACTCAAGCTGACGCACCCGTTCCTCGTCGCCAGCGATCCGCTCATGGAGTTCGGCCAATCGCCCGGTGACCTCGCTCGTGGCAGCGCCGTCCGTGGCGAGCTTCCGCAGCTCACGGTGGAGTCGTGTTAGCTCCCGGCGAAGGTCCTCTCGCTCGGTCCGATGCGATTCAGCGTCGCCTTCGATCGTGGAATGGGCTTCCTTGAGCACTCGAGCGAGCAGAGCCTTGTCGGTGGTTAGGGCGCGGATCTCGTCCACGACCACCCGCTCGATCTCCTGGCCCGGCAGCGTTTCCGACGGGCAGGCCGCGCAGCCTCTCTTGATTGCATTCACACAGCGGTAGTAGCGGTAGACCCGCTTGGCCCTGCCCCCCGCAAAGGTGTGGGTCATGGCGTGGTCGCACGCCTTGCAGCGCAGGAGCCCTCGTAGGAGCGCTCCGTGCTTGTTGCGGATTTCGGCCCCTCCTGTCCGTCCGTTGTGCTTGAGCAAGGCCTGGACGCGATCGAAGTCCTGCAGATCGATGATGCCCTCGTGCTCTCCCTCGAAGACCTCCTCCTTGTGGACGACCTTGCCGACGTAGGCGGGGTTGGTCAGGTGGGTGTAGAGCGTGGCCTTGTCGAACGCCCTGCCGCCGATGGCTCTGCCCTTTCTGGTCACGCGACGTTTGTTGGTCCAGCCCCGCGCGCAGAGTTCGGTCACGACCAGCAGCAGCGAGCCTTTGTCTAGGTACATCTGGAACATCGCCCGGACCCGGCTGGCCTCTGCCGCGTTGACGACGAGGCGCGGGCTCGGCCCGGATCGGTCCACGTCGTAGCCAAGGACGGGCACGCCGCCGGCCCACTTGCCCTTGCGCTTCTGGGCGGCGATCTTGTCGCGGATCCGCTCCCCGGCGATCTCCCGCTCGAACTGGGCGAAGGAGAGGAGCACGTTCAACATCAGCCGCCCCATTGAGCTGGCCGTGTTGAACTGCTGGGTGACCGAGACGAACGAGACGCCCGTGCTGTCCAGCGAGTCCATGATCCGCCCAAAGTCCAGCAGCGAGCGGCTGAGCCGGTCCACCTTGTAGACCACGACGCAGTCGACCTTCCCGGCCTCAACATCGGCGACCAGCCGTCGGAGCGCGGGCCGCTCCATGCTCCCGCCCGAGAACCCCCCGTCGTCGTAGCGTGCGCTCAGGCAGGACCAGCCCTCGGCCCTCTGGCTCGCGATGTACGCCTCCCCTGCCTCCCGCTGGGCGTCGAGGCTGTTGAACTCCAGGTCCAGCCCCTCCTCGCTGCTCTTGGGGGTGTAGATCGCGCAGCGAACCTGCGGCTTGTCGATCTTGGCCCCACGCCCCCCACCGCTCACTTTGCCTCTCCGAAGCGGAAGAACCGGAACCCGTTGATATGGCTGCCGGTGATCTTCTTGGCCACGGCGGAGAGCGTGTCGAAGCGGTCGCCGTCCCACTCGAAGCTGTCATTGTGAACCACGACTCGCATGGTCCGGCCCTTGTACTCGCGCACGATTGCGGAGCCGGGCGACGGCAGTCGCGGATCGCGCCGGGCGGATATACCCCTTCGAACCATTGTCTCAGGACCATCCTCTGGCGGGCAGATCATGGTCTTGGGAGCCATGACCCGGATCTCGGCGTCGTCGGCGAGCTCGGCGGCACGCTTCTTCGCCCGCTCGCTCAGGTCGCCCTCGGCGTTGGCCTAGATCCGCCAGGCGATCTTGCGGATCAGGTACTGGCGGTGCCGCGTGCGGCAGGGGCGCTTGTGCAGTTGCTCGTATTCGTCCGCGAGCTCGCCCGTGGTCATCTTCCCGAGGGCGTCGATCTGGGCCTTGACGGTCTTCGGCATGCGTGGCTCCTTCCTGAGCATCGGTCGAGAGTTCCGGCCCTAACCGGCGGGCCGCGGAGCCACACTGAGGCTCGCATCTTGCGAGAGTTCAAGCGATGCGGCGGGGTCTTTCTGAGCGGGCGTATCCGGGCCAAGTGCTCGCGATCTGGCAGCGCGCACGGCGCGGACCAGGCCTCGGGCGAGGATGCCCACAAGCTCGTCGCTCCGCTCTTCTGCTGTCATGGCGCACGGATCGCGCAGCGTGTCCATGGGTCGGCTCCGGCATCGGGTTGCGGATGGGCCCCGCAAGATGCAGCGCCCTCAGCCGTCCCCTATGCCGCACGCGGAGGAGATGCTCGCGTTCTTTACCGGAGGGTCAGTTTCGCGAACACTGTTGCGCCGCGCCTCGGAGCGCAACCACCCCGTTGCGCCCGGTCGAGCAGAGACAACCACCTCATAACCCCCGCGGGCGTCTCGGCCAGAGACAAAGAGACTTTGGGGCCAACTTGCGATTTGGGCCGCGTGCGCGCGAGCAATCGGGTTATCGCGCGGC
>JAJDDM010000004.1 GCA_029260315.1 Phycisphaerales bacterium
GCGCGAGCGATCCCGCGGCTCGGGCTCGATCCCATCATCCGGGGCAACGCCCACAGACCTCGCCACTGGGTCATCGCCACTGGATCATCGCCCCCGAGGGACCGAGTTGAGCAACAATCCCGAACACAGCGTGAAGGCAGCGAATCGGAGAAGACTTGGTGACGTTGTACCAGTCGCGACGCGCCGTCCAGGCAGTTTCTGAATCTCTGCGCCCTCTCGTGGTGAGTTCTTCCGTTCGTCATCGGGTCACCTTGTGCTTGGACTCCGTGGCCCTCCGGTGGCCCTCCGTGTTTCCCTCTGCCCGGATGGAGGCGCACAGGGCGATCGCCAGGGCGTCGGCGACATCCGGCGGGCTGGGCGGCTCGGCGAGGCGGAACCGGGCCTGGATCGCCAGTTGCATCTGCTCCTTGGAGGCGTGCCCGTTGCCGGTGAGGGACTTTTTGACCATCGTGGGGCGGAGTTCGATGAGCGGGAGGCGGGCTTTGCGGATGTTGAGGAGGATCACGCCGCGGGCGTGGCCCATGACGATGGCGGTGGTCGGGTGCTTGTAGTGGCTGAAGAGTTCCTCGACGGCGATGGCGTCGGGGCTCAGCCGCTCCAGCAACTCGCCGAAGTCCCGGTCGAGCTCCTCGAGTCGCTCTGCGACGGAGCGGGCGGTGCGGTCGGGGTTCCTGGCGAAGCGCAGGACGCCGGCTTCGTGGAGGGTGGCCTTGTGGGCCTGGCCCTCGATGCAGCCGTAGCCGGTGATCTGGAGGCCGGGGTCGATGCCGAGGGTTCGCATGGGGGAGTTGTATCGGATTCGACGCGGTTCGACCGTCAGCGCCAGCGTCAGTCGCGTTTGTGCCACACGCAGGCGAAGCTGAAGGGCCAGCCTCGGCGGTCGGACCACTTCGGCTTGGAGGCGAGCAGTTCGTCGTCGATCAACCCCTCATGCAGTTCGCAGAGCGCCCATCCAGCGGCCATCGCCGCGGCGTGGTGATCGCTGAGCAAATGGATGTGGGACTCGATCGCGACCGGCTCGCCGTCGCCGCGATGGAAGTGCGTGACATGGCCCCGGAGGAGGCAATACGGGTGGTATCCGACGAGGACGAAGAGCCCCGTCGGAGTTATTAGTCGGGCGGCCTCCTGGTACAAAGGCGCGAGATTCGGCAGGTGCTCATCGGCGAGGGACTGGACGCACAGGTCGTACTGGGTCGGCGGCAGGCTGGTCTGACGGATGTCCGCGAGGGTGAGGTGGGCGTAGACGCCGCGTTTGCGGGCGTGGGCGAGCATGCCCTCGGAGACATCGACACCGTCGATCGGCGCATCGGTTCGGCGTCGGAGCCATGAGCCGATGCGGCCCGTGCCGCAGGCGAGGTCGAGGATCCGCCGGGCGTTGGCCCAATCCACGGTCTCGAGTCGCTCGAGCAGGCGCATGTCCATCGCGTCGAGCACCGACCCGTCGTACGACCGACTCCACTGGTCGTAACCCTCGGCGGGCGGGAGCGTCGCGTAGTTCCTGGAATCGAAGGGCTTGAAGTCCATGGCCAAGGGTATGGAGGGCCTCACAGCCGGCGGGCGGGCGTCCTGGTGTTCCACCCGCACTCGGAGCAGCCGTCGTTGCGGCGGCCCTGGAGGTCGTAGCCGCACTTGGGGCATTGGTTGGGCGGGCGGACGCGCTCGTTCTTCCAGATGATCCAGGCGACGACGCCGACGAAGAGGGCGCTGGCGGCGAGGGGGATCAGGATGAACTCGCCGGGGGTCATGGAGGAAGCCTATCGCATGACTCGGGTTCTGCGAGCCTGAAACGCGAGCGAGGGATTGGTGGGATCGGACGCTCGGGCTCCGGTCGGGGAGTTCGAGCGCCCCGTCCGGGGCTCGGGCCTGCGCGTCGTTGCTACGAGGGGCTGTCGCTCCTCGCCAGTATCGAGCGCCGCTCCGCGGCTGAGGAGCGAGGGCGTCTTGCGTGAGCGGTTGCTCTAGGTTCTGTTTGACGGATCCAGGATCCTAAGACATCGCTGGATCATGGCGAGTTTGAGCATTGCCAGGTAGTGGCTCGCGAGTTTCTCGTATCGTGTCGCCACGCGGCGGCTCCCTTTCAGCCAGCCGATGCATCGCTCGACCACGTTGCGGCCCCGGTACTTCTTTCGATCCAGCTTCAACCGCGGCTGGTCGCTGCGGGTCGGGATCACCGCCTTGATGCCACGCTCGGCCAGCCAGCGACGCACCCGCACATAGCTGTATCCCTTGTCGCCGGCGACCGTCCCCGGCCTGCTGCGCCTGCCGATCCTTACCGTGTCCATCAACTAGTCTCGCTTGCAATCCTCTTCCGGACTGCTGAGGCTCTGTATGGTGAACTCGACTGCAAGGGTTATCGTGCGCAGGTAGTCACATATGCGATCGCGCTTCTCTCGCACCGGTCGCAGCGGAAACTTCCCTGGACGGACATCTGGGAGCTGCGGGGCGTTCCAGCGGATATGCTGCCTGCTCTGAAAATTCTGCTCGTTGCTGTCCGCGAAGCCATTACTCATCCGCCGGCCAACCGTAATATCACCGAGTGGTGCAAGCGCCCGGAGTGCTGGTCGCAGCTTCTCAATCTTGAAGTGGAGCTGACACTGCCGGCCTTGAAACATCGCCACGAAGCGGTGTGGTCCCAACAGACGCCCATTCGCCAGCTGAACGAGGGCTCGTGGATTCGGTAGCTGGTGTTCCTGCGGATGTCTGGTTCGCTGTTGCCAAGTGGGCGAAGGATACAGAAACGCTGCTTGGCTGGCAGAGAGGCTTGGCCTATTCGCTCGGCACGCTGCTTGTCCGCGGCAGAGTGCCATCCATCAAACAGGCGACTCAGGGTCGCAAGTTGCTCTTGGAGGCAAGGCGGCTGGGATTCGGGCATGACCTGCTTGTGCCAGATCTGCTGGCACAACTCGCTCAGGTCACAGCGACAGGGGGTTCCATTGAGTGACCTTCTCCCTCGCACCAGCCGAATTAGTGGAAGCGTGAGATGCAACCCCCTATTCGCTCCACACATCAAATCTCCGCCAATATATTTTCAGAGAGCCACGTCCCGGAGTGTCAGAGAATATGTGTCTGGCGACCGTGCTGCCATCTGAGTGGCAACGGAAACGCCGAGTTGGTCGACAACTCGCCTTAGCGCCGTCCGGTACTCGTCATCCATCCGTTCCCCGACGATAATACTCTTGAGGGCGTTCACCGGGTATTTATGACGGATCGGCGCCTTGTCATCCTGCCGAGTGTGGACGAGGAGGCGAAGCTCTCTCTCGTACTCCCACTCCCGCGGCTTGGACGCCAAAGCACCCCTCATCATCGAGTTCAATCGTATCCTGAAGGCTTCGCCCTCATACTCCTGATATCCGTGATCAACAGCATAGTAGAATAGATCCTCCGTGACCGCGTAGACCAAGGTGTCGATGGCCGGTGGGCTTTCCACATACTCAACATCAGCGACAAACGTTGTCTCGCTTTCGGTGACCAAGCACTGACCGTCGTATTCGAGACAGCAGCCTCTCAGCCCGTCCGCGTAGTGCGACCACATCAGAAGGTTTACCGGATCGGACGAAAAGCAGGAGACGCGAGCTGGATTATAGATAATGTTCATGGGTGGCGCCCTGTCGGCGAGGTCGCCGAAGTACTGAAGGTACGTCTCTCTGCCTAGCGGCAAGTCTGTGATCTTCGAGCCTGGGAAGCCCCAAGCTGCGACCGCCGCTTGGAACCATTCGTCATCGTCGTCAAATGACGGCAGTCCATCCCGCACGATGGCCCAGAACTCGAATAGATCATTGAGTTCGTGGGGATGACGGCAGAAAATGCTCCGGGAGCGCAAGTTTTCCAAGGTGAAATGATTCGGAAGACAGCACTTGTAGATTAAGTCAGGCATGTATATTCTCCCGCAGCGACAGAGGATGTGTCCGTGAAGCAGATATTCGATTTCGGCGATGACCGCAACAAGGGCTGGTGCGTGTATTGCGGAGGTCCGGGAGAGACTCGTGATCATGTGCCGTCTCGCGTGCTGCTTGATGAGCCGTACCCCGCTGAACTTCCGGTACTTCCCGCGTGTGCAGCCTGCAACGGGTCCTTTTCAGCCGATGAAGCCTATCTGGCATGCCTCATCGAATGCACCTTGACCGGCTCCGTCGATTCCGCCACGGCACGCCGCAAGGTTGGAAGGATACTGGACACCTCACCTGTACTTGCAGCTCGCTTGGACACGGCGCGGTATGAGCGGAATGGCGAGACCGGCTTCAATCCCGAGCTCGAACGCATTCGTCCGATCATCCTGAAGCTCGCACGCGGACATGCCGCGTTTGAGAACAACGAACCTCGCATCGGTTCGCCAGAATCAATGCGATTCATACCCTTCACGGCGATGAACGAGGAGGAACGGGAGCGGTTCGAGGCCGGCGTAGATGGACAGGAGGGTTCCGCGTTCAGCTGGTCATCCGGGAATATCTTGCCGCGGAGGTTGTCTGGGATTGATTGCTCAGGCCGATGGTTCGCTCCGCCCGATCATCATCCCGTTGTGAGGGATGGACTTTCACGGTTTCACGGCAACCAGAAGCCGTATAGCGGGCTCCCAGGCCCGGATGGCCTGCACGAAGAGTTCAACTGGCGTTTCGCTGGCTCCACTTTTTCATTTTCTCGCGGATCGCTCAGGCCAGCAGGTCGAGCACGCGGGCGCGGCTGTCGTCGCTGGCGAGGATCGCGAAGATCGACGCCTGCGCGAGCACCTGGCCGCGGGCGAGGGCCGGGGTTTCCTTCGCGAAGTCCGCGTCGGCGAGCTTAGAGATCGCGCCGCTGAGCGACTCAAACTCGGTCGTCAGCGAGCGGACGAGGCTGTCGTGCTCGCGGATCTGGAGGCCGATCTCGCCGCGGCGGGTGGAGACGGCGCGGATGGCGTTGCGGATGGCGCCCTGGGCCGCCTTGATGTCGCCGTCGACGAGATTCAGCGATCCGCCCGAAGCGATGTCCGCGAGGCTTGCGTTTGAGGGTTCGGACTCGGCGCTGAGGCCTCCCGACGAGCCGAGCGAGGCGGACGTGTACGAGCTGTCCAGGCCGGTGATGTTCGCGACGTGGTCGATCCCCTGGACGATCGAGTCGGCCTCGATCTGGAGCGCCTTGCGCTCGGCGTCGGACATCGCGCCGGTGTTCGCGGCGCGCACCGCGAGGCCTTCGAGATCGACGAGCATGTCGCTGACGGAGCCGGCGGCGCCCTCCTCGATCGCCATGCGCGAGCTCTCGCGTTCGAGCGCTTCGATCTGCTTGAGGTTGGCCGCGACGTCGGCTTGCATCCGGCTGACCGCGATGACCGCGGCGGGGTCGACGCTCGCACGGGTCAGGCGCTGGCCGGTCGCCAGGCGTTCGAGGGACTGGTTGATCCCCTCCTGGGCCCGCGAGAGCGAGCGTTGTGCGAACAGTCCGAATGGCGCGGCGGGTGCAATATTCATTGACACATCCCGCATCGGGCTTCTGGCTCTGGTTCTGAAACCAAGGCGTGTGATTGGTGGGCGCAGAATCCGCGCAGGCAAAGTGGCGAACGCGGGAGGTCCGCGTTCGCCACAGCTGGTTGGTTCTCGGACGCGCAGGCCAGGTTAGCAGCCGGCGGCGAAGAGGTCCAGATATCCGAAGAAGTCGTCGGCGTCGATGTCGCCGTCGCCGTCGATGTCCGCCGCGGGATCGTCGCTCGCGAACAGATCAAGATATGCAAAGAAGTCGTCTGCGTCTGCGTCGCTATCGCCGTCGAGATCGCCCTGGCAGACGGCGGTGCCGACGACGACGTTGTCGATGCCGAGAAAGACCGTGCCGAGGAGGCCGGGCCCGTTGTTGAAGAGGACGAGTTCGTCGAACTCGACGCCGGAGATGGTGAGGGTGCCAGCGCCGAAGGTGAACGAGCCGCCGTTGGATGTGCCGAGAACCTGGTCGGGGTGGATCGTGTCGCTGGCGACGGGGACGCCGTTGCGCGAGGCCATGAGCGTGATGTTCGCCTCGCGGTAATCGGTATCGTCGATGATCTCGACGATGTAGTCGGCGTTGAGGGTGACGCCGTCGACGACCCCGCCGGGATCGATCTTGAGCGACTTGAGGATGGTGAAGGTGTAGCCGTCGGGTCCGTTGGAGAAGCCGCTGATCTGGAGGACATTGCCCTGGACGAACTCGAGCATGTCGGGGTTGGCGTCCCAGACGCCCGTGCCGTCGTCGATGGTGAGTGTCGCGTCGTTGGGGGGGAAGAAGCCGTCGCGCCCGGCGTGGAAGCGCACGCCGCTCTCAATCACTTCGGGGCCCTGGAATCCTTCGAGGCGATTCTCGAAGTCGATCACGTCGCCGCCGACGATGCCCCGCTTGACCTGTGGCGGGAGCTGGATCGCGTCGAGCTTCCACGCCGCGGCGTGGGAGAACCCGAGGTTCGGGTCGGCGGCGCTGGGCGTGGGCACGGGCCCGAAGTTGAGAAAGCTGAAAACGATGTCGTCGGTCGTGCCGGCGGAGGGCTCGCCGAAGAAGAGCTGGCCGACCTCGTCAGGGTTGGAGGCGATGACGCCGGCGAAGAGCAGGGCGTTGTCGGGTGCGAGCGGGTAGAACTCGCGGAGGTCGAAGGCGACTTCGGTGACGCCGCCGCGTTCGATGGCAACGCCGGGAATGATGACGTTGAAGAGGAACGAGTCGTCGCCATCGCCGGTGAGATCGGGGAAGCCATCGCCCCCGTCGGCCGCGAGGATGAGGTTGAGATCGGTGACGACCGGATCGCCCGCGCCGCCGGCGGTGAAGGAGAACCTCGCCTCCTGGAGCAGGCCGCCCTGGTTGAGGCGCAGGTCGTCAAGGATGGTGTCGCCGAGGAACGCGACGCTATCGGTTCCGGAATCGAGCGAGTTGTAAATCGTCTGGGCGGGTGCGCCGGCGGCGAGGCCGGCGAGCGTCACGGCGAGGGTGCGTCGAGTCCACATGATTGAGCGTCTCCCATTCTCCCCCCCGCGATTGTCCCTCTCGTTACCAGTCTCGTTACCAGTCGGGGGCGTCACGAGTTCCGTGTCTGCGGGTTTGTCTTCGCACCGCGCGGGATTCTTCCATATATCCGAGACGACGGAGTATTCGCGACGACGGGTGAGCGATCAGGGGCAGCCCTGCCCGAACAGGTCGAGGTATCCGAAGAAGTCGTCGGCGTCGCGATCGCCGTCGCCGTCGATGTCCGCGCGAGGGTCACCCTGCGCAAAGAAGTCAAGGTAGGTGAAGAAGTCGTCGGCGTCGGTGTCTCCGTCGCCGTCGAGGTCCGCCGGGCATGTCGAGCCGATCTCGACGCGGTATCCGAACATGGTCGAGCGGTCGATGTTGAGCGCGTGTCCGACGATGACGTTGCCGTCGGGCGTCGCGTCCTTGGCGGTGCGCAGCTCCCACTCGGGGATCTCCAGGCCGTGCTCGACAAGGAGGAAGTCCCCGAGCGACTGGGCAATGCCGTCGCCGGCGGCCCAGATGAACGCCTCGCCCTCGGGGATGTCGAAGAACACCGATGTGTTCCATGTTCCTACCACGACCGAACCGTCGTCGGAGATGAACGACGGGACGGCGCCGAGGAAGCCGTCGGGCGTTGTGGCCACGACCTGCGCGGTGCCGTTCTGGCGGTCCCAGATGACCAGATCCTCACGGAAGTCCAGCGGGCCGTTGAACTCCTGGAGGCTGAAGCCCGCGACGAAGCGACCGTTGTCGCTGATCGCCATCGCCAGGTCTGATCCGAGCGATCCGGGGGGCGTGGGCAGCTCGGTGACGAACGTGCCGTCGTCGAACTGCCAGATGGCCGCGACCCGCTCGCTGTCGGTTTCTTCGTACCCGGCGACGACCGCGCCGTCGGCGCTCACGCTGGTCGCTTCTGCGCGATCGAACCCGGGCAGGTGCGGCAGGATCTGCTCGTTGCCCTGGATGTCCCACACGGCCGCGTCGGAGAACGACAGGCCGATCCCGAAATCGCGGAAGAAGTTGGTCATGCCGACGATCCTAGAACCGTCGTCGGAGGCGTCCCACGCGACGGAGAAGTCGTTTGGAATCCGGGCGAAGAGGTCGAGGACGCCTCCGTCCTTGGTCCAGAACCAGCCGGTGAGATCGGCGTTGCCGGGATCGTCGGGGCGTTCGAGGAAGGCCATGCCGACGATCACGCCCCCGTCGCCGCTGGTCGCGAAGACATCGCGTGAGAAGATGTCTGTGAGGATCTCGGGCGTGCCGTTGGTGACGCGGAAGCCGTAGGTGCCGACCTGGCCATCGACCTCGGCGCTGGTCCATCCGATGACCTGCGAGCCGTCGCGGCTGACGCCCCAGGCCTGGCTCTGGTTGAACCCGCCTGGGGCGCTGCCGGTGACCTCGAAGGACGCGGTCTGGGCGAGTGCGGGCGAGGCGATGAGGGCCGCCGCGAGTGCCGATCGGGCGCTGTGCATGGAAAACCTCCTGCTTTCTCTGTTGCAAGGCGCAAACGGCCTTGCGTGGGTACCGCGTGAATAGCCCGGACGCGCGATTTCTCACACGCCGAGCCCTGGGGAATGAGTTAGTTGCGCCGGCGTCTGGTTGCCAGCGGCAGCCCGGTGAGCACGAGCAGGCTCGCCGGCGCGGGGACCACGGTCAGCACCGCGCCCAAGCCCTCGCCCTGCCCCTGCGGGAAGGACTGGAGGTTGTTGTTGGCGAAGTCGAAGATGTACACGAACTCGTCGCTGGAGCCGAGGGTGTAGTCGTTGTACAGGCCCTGGCCGATATTGACGAACGCCGGGTCGCTGGCGGTATAGCTGGTGGCGAACCAGATCGTGGCGTTGTCGGGTGCGATGATCCCGCCGGGGAGGTTGAGCGTGAACTCGTGGATGACGCCGAGTTCGGCGTCGAGCTTGATGAGTTCCTCGGCGTGCAGGGGGGCGTCTTCGCCTATCTCGAAGACGCCGTCGCCGTCGTCGAGGAGCAGGGCGATATCCAGGTCGAGGGTCTGCGACCCGGGCCCGCCGAAGCCGGCGGAGTAGCCGTAGGTAAAGGTGAGCGCGTCGAGCTCGCCCCCGCCGACGATCCGGAGATCGTCGATCATGGCGAGGTTCGGGTCGAAGTTGGTGATCGCCTGGAAGGCGCCGACGTTGTCGGTGATGTTATCGAACACGGTGTCCTGGGCGTGGGCGACACACGCGCCCGCGCCGAGTCCAACGATAAGCAGTCCACATCTCATGTCTTTCTCCTTTTCCCTGTTGTCCCCAAGCGGGTATACGCCGATTCTCAGCACAGGTTCCAAAGAATCAAGTCAGTGCTGAGAAAAGTTCTGAGCACAACGCATCCGACAGATGGATCTTTGCGGATACAGTGGCATCGTGGCGCAGAAGATCAAAGAACGTCCAAATAGTTTGGAATCTGATCGGGTTACGGGCACAGCGGTCGCCGAGGCCGATGTGGAGCGGGCCGATCGGGTTGCTCGCAGGTTGCACGCCGAGCTTCGCGGGCTGATCGCGCATCTGGCGCCCGAGGACCGCGGGGCCAGTGCGATGTCGCGGGCGTTGGGTGTGGAGCGGACGACGTGTCAGCGGGTCGGGTCGGCGGTCGCGGGCGCGTACCCCGGGTGCAAGCTGCTCGGGGCGTTGCCGGGCGTGCGCGGGCTCTCGCAGTTCGTCGAGGGGATGCGCGATGCGGGCGTCGAGGCGAGCGCGGCGGATTCGGCAGAGGCCGCCGTCGAGTCGTTTCAGAGGCTCATCCGCGATCTCGGTGGCAGCCAGACCCGACTGGTCAAACGCCTGGCGTCGGTCGGCGTCGTCCAGTCCAAGAACGAGACCATCGAGAGCGAGGAGGGAGAATCCGCTGTCCGACGCCGGCTGTTCGAGAGCGGGCGTCAACTCTGCGGGCAGCACTCTGAGGTCAGCCTCGCGACGTTCGTCTTTCGTCCGACGCCGGGGCGTGAGGATCGGATTGATATGGCTCAACTGCGGGGGTTTCTGGGCCATCGGATGTCGCCGCAGGCGATGCCGTTCAGCGTGCAGTGGTGGGTCGCGCCGGAGGAGGCGGCCCGCGAGCCGATGGATGAGCGGTATCACACGTTGGATCGCGATCCGATCCAGGGTCGGAGCCAGGGCGTGCTGCTGGAGGAGTTCAGCTCCAGCCCGCTGCCGACGATCACCTCGCGCGGCCCGAGCGATCAGCGGGTCGTGCTGATCGACCCCAGCAGCAACGGCGACCCGTTCGATGTCGTCACCGCGAATCTGGTCGAGGGCGCCCAGACGCACCCGGCCCATGACAGCCCGCCGATGCATGAAGTCTGGGTGCTCGGGCGGTTCCCGGCCAAGGTGCTGCTGTTCGACGTGCTGCTGCACCGCTCGATGGCTCGGGCGTGCATCCCCGGGGTGGGGCGGTATGTGATCTCGCCCTCGCTGAATGAGTCGATGGACCGGCGCTGGCTGGATCGGTTCCCCGGCGGGCCCCGCCTGCAACTCGTCGACGCGGGCCTCGAGCGGGCGGAGAACCCGTGCTATCCGCGCTATGAGGAGCTTCTTGCGCACCTTTTCGGCAGGCTCGGCTGGTCGGCGTCGGAGTTCGTCGGGTATCGCTGCGAGGTCGAGTACCCGCAGTGGGGGGCGGGGTACTGCATGTCGTTCGACTACGCCCGCGAGGGCGACGACGCCTGACTGACTTTCGCGACCACCAGTGATGGGGGCGAGCCGCGCGATCGGCACGACAGGTTGTCCACGCGCGCGGTGAAACGCGTCCAGCAGAAAAGCGGTGCATCGTCGAGCAGCTCGATCACGGGCGTGGCGCCGACGCGCGCGGATGCGAGAGCTGGTACACTGTCGGCATCTCGGCTGCGGCTCCAACGGCGCAAGGATCGCGTCGGTTGTTGGAGCGATCCGAGATGGCGTGCCGATGGCACGCGCAGGCAGACGCCGCGCAGGACGCGCCGGCGAGCGGGTGCAGGGGACGCATGGCCAATCGACGAGGATCTCGCGGCGCTCATTCTCGGCGCCAATCGCAGCGCGCCACGCGGCGCTCGCGGCGGGTCTGGCTCGTCCTCCTGGTCGCCATGAGCTTCGGAGCGGGCGTGCTGGTGCTGCTGGGACCGTCCGACGCCGGCACCCATCAGATCGGCATCCCGACGCTCCCGCTGGCGGACGTGGGTCCGATCGAATCGCTCGAGGGCCTGATGGCGGTCGAGACCGATCGGGATCGCTGGAAGGCGATCGTGATCCACCACAGCGCCAGCCCGTATGAGACCATCGAGACGCTGGGCCGCAAGCACCGCGAGATGGGCCTGGTCGGGATCGGGCACCACTTCGTGATCGGGCGGGGTGAGGGGCTGGGCGACGGCGAGATCCGCTCCACCTTCCGCTGGATCGACCAGTTGCCGGGGGCGCACGCGGGGGGCTCTGCCGGGGCGTGGTACGACCGGCACGCGCTGTCGATCTGCCTTGTTGGCAACGGGGATCGGCGTGCGTTCACCGATCGCCAGATGGAGCGCCTGTGCCAGCTCGTGAACACGCTGATGAGTGAGTTGGATCTCGATCCCTCGAGTGTGGTGCTGCACTCGACGATCGCGGCGACCACGGATCCGGGGTGGAACTTTCCCGAGGCGTGGTTCCGCGAGCAGCTCGCGCCGGGCGGATAATCGCGCCGAAGGCGATCCCACGGTTCATTTGCGGACGTTGCGAGCCGATCCTCGCTCGATGGAGCGACGAATCGGCGGTCGGATGGTGGTCGGGGTGTGTTCCCGGCTCGCTGGGGGACATACGCTTGGCCATCAGACTCTGAGCGAGGACCATGTGGATCTGAAGAAGGGCGATACTGTCGACGGATTTCGGATCCTCGCCGAGCTCGGGCGTGGGGCGGCGTCCATCATCTACCTGGTCCAGGACCAGAAGTCCAAGGAAGTCTGGGCGCTCAAGCGGGTCCGCAAGCACCAGCCGAAGGACCAGCGATTCCTTGACCAGGCCGAGGCCGAGTACCGCGTCGCCCAGTCGCTGGACCACCCCTGCATCCGGCGGATCACGCGGATGATCAAAAAGGGGAGTTTTTTATCCACAAAGGACCTGTTTCTGGTGATGGAACTGGTGGATGGGGTGAGCCTTGAGCGGATGCCGCCCAAGACGTTCGAGCACGCTTCGGTGATCTTCGAGAAAGTCGCGGGCGCCCTGGCGCACATGCACGATCGCGGGTGGGTGCACGCGGACATGAAGCCGAACAACATCATGTCCGACGCCGAGGGCGAGGATGTGAAGGTGATTGATCTTGGGCAGAGCTGCAAGATCGGGACGATCAAGCCGCGGATCCAGGGGACGCCGGACTACATCGCGCCCGAGCAGGTGCATCGGCGGGAGATCACGCCGCTGACCGACATTTACAACCTCGGCGCGAGCCTCTATTGGGTGACGACGCACCACCACATCCCGACGGCGCTGGCGGGCGACGACAAGCTGATGGGGTCGATCGACGATGCGCTCATCGAGAAGCCGACGCCGGCGATCGAGCTGAACCCGAAGATCCCGGCGAAGCTGAGCGAGCTGATCATGCAATGCGTGGAGGTGCGGCCGGAGGATCGCCCGCCGGACATGCGGTTCGTCGGCGAGCGTCTGAATCTCGTGCTCGGAATTCTGCGTGCGCAGCGGAGCGGGTCGGAGACGACCAGCGACGAGACGATCGACGCCTGAATCGACGCCCCGGTGGCGCAGGATGCGGGGGCTCGGTGGGTTCCATTGATCTTCAGAGCTGCGACGCGGTGTGCGAGGCGCTGGCCATCGGGGCGCGGGCGAACCGCGAGGCGTCGTGCCGCCAGGGCTCGATCGATCTCATCGAGGCGCCCGGGCGGCTGATCGCGACGGGCGATCTGCACGACAACCCGGACCATTTCCAGCGGGTCGTCGAGCTGGCGGGACTGGAAGAGGGCGCCAAGGGCGAGCCCGCGCACCTGACGCTGCACGAGTTGATCCACGCCGAGCGCTTGATCAATGATCTGGACTTCAGCTATCGCGTGCTCGTGCGGGTGGCGATGCTGAAGGCCAGTCATCCCGAGCATGTGCATGTGCTGCTGGCGAATCACGAGCTGGCGCAGGTGCTCGGGTCGGGGATCGTCAAGGACGGCGTGCTGGTGGTCGACGCGTTCAACGAGGGCGTGGATTATGTCTTCGGCGCCGACGCCGAGCGCGTGAACGAGGCGATCGGCGATTTCATCCGGTCGATGCCGCTGGCGCTGCGCTGCGAGACGCCGAAGGGCGACATTTTGTGCAGCCACTCGCTGCCCGGGCCTGCGATGATGCGCCGGTTCGACACGACGATTTTGGATCGTGATCTGGTCGGCGAGGATTACGAGCCGCGGAGCGGGTCGGCCCAGCTCATGGTCTGGGGTCGGGATTACGACGCCGAGCTTCTCGAGGACCTGGTCGAGGCCTGGGGCGTGAACACGTTCATTCTCGGGCACGAGCATGTGGAGAACGGGGCGATGCTGGTCGAGCCGAACGCGATCGTTTTGAATAGCGACCATGAGCGCGGGGTTTGCCTGCCGATCGACTTGGACGATCCGGGGACGCCCAGGCAGATGCTCGGTCGGGTGGTTCGGCTGGCGGGGCCCTGAGCGGGGCGGCGAGAGGGCGCGGGACCGGCTCGGGGGTCTGTGCGGATCGCGCGATCTGGCGGCGGGCGGGCGCGAGAAACCCGAGCCCGCCGGCTGGTTCTCTCCAAGGCGGTTATCCACACTCGTTCACGACGCTGTCGGCGGTTGTCCGACGAACGGACTGTGGTATCCTGTAATGGAGGGTAATATGCGCAGAATGGGCGTGCTCGTGGTGGCGGGCCTGAGCGCTGCGGCGCTGGGCGATCCGGTCTCGATCGACTTCTTCCACGTCGGAGGGGAGTGGGGCGTCTTTGCCGACGACGGCGTCGGTGGGCTCAATATCCCCGACCAGGGCGTGTTCGATCTCTCGCCCGGACCGATCTTCGAGTCGTGGACCCAGGTCGACGGGATCGCCGCGGGCGAGTCTTCGATCTCCGGCGAGCTGGTCGTCGAATCGAACAGCGAAGGCGCAGTGTTCGCGGGCGAGCTTGACCTGCGGGTCAGTGCTTCGGTCGACGGGGATGGCCCGGGCGACAACGAGCTGGCCATCGCCAACCTCGGCCTCACCAGCGTCATGCTCGGCACGCAGCTCAGCGATTCGATCATCCTCACCGTTGACCGACGCCCCGTGGTCGAGGTGCTTCAGGGGCTTGGCGTGCTTGGGATAGGCGAGCACGAGCTTGCGCCGGGCGAGTATTGGTTCGAGGCCGCGGGGTCGGGGTTGTTCCTCGACGCGACCGCGGCGGCGGATCAGACCGTGACCGACTCGGGCGAGTTCGGGTGGTCGATGCGGTTCTCGACGGTGCCGAGCGCCCCGGCTTTGGCGGTGTTCGCGGTCGCGGGCGTCACCTGCGCGGGTCGGCGTCGGCGGTAGCCCTCCGATCGGAGACTTCGCAGGGTTCAGCGGGGGGGATAGGCGACTCGTCACATCCACACGGGCGCGACTCCGTACAGTCCGCCCATGGAATCGCCCGCCTGCCCTCGTTGCGGATACGACCTCTCGGCGGGGATCGACAAATGGGTCGAGACCTGTCCCGTCGGGGGCGTCTGCCCCGAGTGCGGGCTGGATTATCGCTGGGGCGATCTGCTGGACCCGCAGCGGAGAGTGCCGGCTTGGTTCTACGAACACGCGCGCGACGCCCGGGTTTCCGCGGCGATCGTGACCGTTGTCCGGATCGGGTTGCCCTGGCGATTCTTCGAGGATGTCCGGCTGCACCATCGCGTGCGCGTTGCGCGCCTGGTGTGGCTCATCTTGGCGGTGGCGGTCCTCTCACAGATCGCCCTGGGCGTCTCGGCGGGGGCGCTCAGCTACGGATCTGAACTCGCGTTTGCGAGGCTGCGGGCGCAGCTCCCGGCGGGCGTGCAGTATCAGCCCACGCCGGAGAGCTTCTATCGGCCCGCGCTGACGCCCCAGACGCCGGAGATATGGATCGGGGAGCTCTCACTCGGCTTCGAGGGGGGGCCGTACGCGCCGCTGCTGGCGATCGCGTGGGCGGCACCGGTGCTGTTGTTCTTCGTGCTCACCGACACGATGCGCATGGCCAAGGTCCGGTTCGTTCATCTTGTGCGGGTCGGAGCGTACAGCCTCGTGCCGGCGCTGCTGCTGATGCAGATGGAGTTTCTGGTGATGTATGGCGAGGACTACAACGCTTCGGCTGGGTATCTGGCCCGCGGCGGCCAGAGTTCGGGAATGGCGCGGTTGCCGGTGGACGCGTTCCGGTTCGCGGTGCGAGCGTTCATCGTGGTCTACTTTGCTTGGCTATCGCTGTGGTGGTACTTCTCGATCGCTCGGTACATGCGCCTGGCGCGGGCGTGGATGGTCTTTCTGGTCATGCACGGCACGGCGATGTTCGCCGTCGCGGTCGTGTACTTCGCGTTCACCATCTGGGTCCGCCACTGAGGTACGCTTGGAGGCATGAGCGGGCCCGAATCCATCTCGCCGCGATGTCCGCGCTGCGGCTATGACCTCTCGGGGCACACCGAGTCCTGGGCCTCGGCGTGCGAGATCGAGGGGCGCTGCAGCGAGTGCGGGCTGGCGTTCTGGTGGTCGGACGTGTTCGCGCCGCTGTGGGTCGGGCCGAGGTGGTCCTTCGAGCACCAGCGCGTCCGGACCTTGGATGAGCACACGGCCCGGCGGGTGCTGCTGCTCCGCCTCGTCCAGACCATGCTCATGGCGTTCCGCCCGCGCAAGCTCTGGCGCGAGATGATGGTGATCCACAAGTTCAACGCCCGGCGGCTGGGCGGGCTCGCGGCGGCGTCGCTGGCGGTCCTCCACGCCCTCTGCGCCATTCTCGTGATCGGCTCCGAGCGGATTTTCGACGGGTGGGCCGAGCCGTCGCGCTGGGTGATCCTGTTTCCGTACGGCGAGATGGTCACGATCGATTGCGGGGCCGCGGGAGGCACCGCGTTGCCCCTTTGGGCGCCGCTGTCCTTTGCGGGCGTGTCGCTGTCGATGCCGCTGTCGATGCTCGTCCTGCGCACGTCGTTCAAGCGGGCGAGGGTGCGACGGGCCCACCTCGTGCGCACGGGGGTGTTGAGCCGCCTATACGGCGATCCCTCCGGCGGAGCGCGCACGGCCCACCTCGTGCGCGCGGGGGTGTTGAGCCTGCCGCTCATCTCCGCGACCGTCCTCGCGATGCTGGGGCTCGTCGTGCTCGTGGGCTGCTCGAATCTGCTCGGCACGGGCGTGGTGCAATACATCCAGATGTGGGGCCCGCCGGCGGGATTCCTGGCGATTCTCGTCGGTTACGGGATCTGGTGGCGGGCGTTCCTCGGAGAGTATGTGCATATGCCCCAGCCCACGCCGACCACGATCGTGCTGATGGTGCTGAGTTGTGTGTTCGTGTTCGTCACGGTCTTCGTGATCTCGGTGTGGTCGCTGTGAGCGAATCGACGCCAACTTGCCCTCGTTGCGGCTACGACCTCTCGGGGCACACCGCGACATGGGAGACCTCGTGCCCGCTTGGGGGCCAGTGCAGCGAGTGCGGGCTTCGGTTCGCGTGGCGCGAGGTGCTGCGCGACGATGAGCGGGAGAATCCGCGGCACGTCGAGCACTGCTCCCGCCGCGCGATCCCCTTCGCAACGGTCCGGACGCTGCTGTGGTGCGCCCTGCCGTGGGTGTTCTGGAAGCGGGTGAAGCTCCACCATGAGCCGCGGGTGGGGCGTATGGCGGCGTGGCTGGTGATCGTCCTGCTCGGCGCGCAACTCCTCTCGGGCGCGGCGGTCGGGATCGCGCTCTGGCGCGTGGACGTGCGAGCCGTCGAGGAGGCCAACAGAGGGCTCACAACTACACTGAACTCGGGCAGGGCACTTGTGGCGCGACTGGAACGTCAGCAACAGGCGGGGGAGTTCGCGGCCATGGATGCCGCACGGTTGCGCCGGGTGCAACAGTTTCTGGCGAACCCGCCTCCGCCGCTGGCGATACCCGTGCCGCAGCTTCGCCACTTCGCCAAGGGCGTCAGTTATCCCTTCGCGTACGTCGAGGACCACGGAGATCCGGCGGCGCAGATGACCCCGAACGCCCTCTTTCCGGGTCCGATCGGTCCGGCGGCGCCCGACTGGCAAGCAGAGCTTCTCCGGTTCTGGCGGAACCCGCCGTTTGTCGTGGGGGCGGCGATGTCGCTGGGGTTTCCGATCATGCTGCTGATCCTGCCCGCGACGCGCCGGCGTCTGCGCATCCGCACGGGCCACCTGCTGCGGGCCTCAATCTTCGGACTCGCCTGGCTCGTGATTCCGGCGATGCACCACGCCATTGTGAGCGTTTCGTTCATCGTCGGGGACCTCACCGGCTCGGCAGGCGGCGGGGGCCAGCTCTTCCTGGTCAGCAGCGAGTTCGACTGGCCGCTGTGGGTGTGGATCATCGGCGTCTGGATCGGGCTCTGGTGGCTGTGCGCTCTGTGGCGCGGCCTGCGCTTCTCGCAGCCGCTGTTTCACTGGATCCTGCTGAGCGTGCCCGTCGCGATCGTTGCCGTCGCGGCCCTCGCGTTCGTGCTGGATCCCCTGGCGATCAGCGCCTTGTTCGATCTCGAACTGTTTCGCGACGCGCCCGGCTACGGCGTGGACTTCACGCCCAATCGCCTCGCTCGCGGCAGGGTGGATCGGATGCCGTAGCTGCACACATATCATGCCCGCATGAGCCACGACCCCATCGCCGAATCCGTCCAATCCCTCCTCTCCTCCCGCGACCCCGACGCGGCGTCCATCCTCGCCGCCGAGGCCAAGCGCCAGGAGACGACCCTCGAGCTCATCGCCAGCGAGAACCACGTCTCGGCCCCGGTCATGCACGCCATGGGGACGTGCCTGACCAACAAGTACGCCGAGGGGTATCCCGGGGCCCGCTACTACGGCGGGTGCGTGCATCACGACGACGCCGAGCGGCTGGCCCAGGACCGGGCAAAGAAGCTGTTCGGGTGCAAGTTCGCGAATGTGCAGCCGCACTCGGGGGCGAGCGCCAACGCCGCGGCGTTCCTGGCGCTGCTCAGCCCGGGCGACACCTTCGCGAGCCTCGTGCTCGCCGACGGGGGGCACCTGACCCACGGGCTGAAGGTCAACATGTCGGGCAAGTGGTTCAACCCCGTGCATTACCCGCTGCACTATGACGAGTCGCATCCGGAGTTCGAGCGGATCGACTACGACGAGGCCGAGCGGGTGTGCCTGGAGCATCGACCGAAGCTCATCATGTGCGGGTACAGCGCGTACCCGCGGGTGATCGACTTCGAGCGGTTCCGGGCGATCGCGGACAAGTGCGATGCGCTGCTGATGGCTGACATCGCCCATATCGCCGGGCTCGTCGCCACCGGCGAGCATCCGAGCCCGTTCCCCCACGCCCACGTCGTGACCACGACGACGCACAAGACCCTGCGCGGGCCTCGCGGCGGGCTCATCCTCACCAACGACGAGGACCTCTCCAAGAAGCTCAACCGCGCCCTGTTCCCGGGCCTCCAGGGCGGCCCGCTCATGCACGTCATCCTCTCCAAGGCCGTCGCCTTCGGCGAGGCGCTCAAGCCCGCGTTCAAGAGCTATCAGAAGCGGACCAAGGCCAACGCGAGGGCGCTGGCAAACGCGCTGATCGAGCGCGGCTACCGCATCACCAGCGGCGGGACCGACAACCACCTCATGCTCGTGGATCTGCGCACCCGCGACGCCGAGTTGACCGGCGCCGACGCCGAGACGTGGCTGGAGTCGGCGGGGATCATCACGAACAAGAACGGGATCCCGCAGGATCCAAGGCCGCCGCGGGTGACGAGCGGGCTGCGGCTGGGGACGCCTGCGCTGACAACGCGCGGGCTCAAAGAGGCCGACATGGGCGTGGTCGCGGGGTTCTTCGATCGCGTTCTGGCGAGCAAGGGCGACGCGGCGGAGTGCGAGAAGGTGCGCGGCGAGGTGGCGGCGATGTGCGAGAAGTTCGCGATGCCTGGGTAGATCGGCTCTCCGAGCCGATTCCGAGCACGCCGTTCGGGAGATCCGCATCGGCTCGGAGAGCCGATCTACCCAGGATCTAGTCGTCGTTGCGATGCTTCGGCATATCACTCAGCACCGCATCCACAAGCCCGTACTCAAGCATCTCGTTCTCATCGAGCCACTTGTTGCGATCCAGGTCCCGCACGATCGTGTCGCGGTCCTTCCCGGTCGCCTCGACGTAGATGTCGTAGATCCGATCGCGGATCCGCAGCATCTCCTTGGCCTCGATCTCCAGATCCGTCGCCTGGCCCTCCATCACGCCGCTGAGCAGCGGCTGGTGCAGCAGATTCCGCGAGTTCTTCAGCGTGTACCTCTTGCCCTTGGTCCCGGCGCACGCCAGCACGCTGCCCATGCTCGCGGCCTGCCCGATGATGTACGTTCCCACGTCCGGCTGGATGTACCGCATCGTGTCCAGGATCGCAAGCCCGGCGCTCACGCTGCCACCGGGAGAGTTGATGTACATGTGCACGTCGGCCTTGGGGTCCTCGTTGGCCAGGAACAGCAGCTGGGCGACGATCAGGTTGGCCATGTCGTCCATCACGGCTCCGCCCAGGAAGATGATCCGATCCTTGAGCAGGCGGCTGTAGATGTCGTAGCTGCGCTCGCCGCGGGCGGTCTGCTCGATCACGATCGGGACCAGGTGGCTCATGGGATTGCTCATGTCTGCGATTCCTCTTGCTCGAACGGGGGATCGGGTCGTCGGGGCTCAGGCGGGCTTCTTCTCGGGCTCGGCGAGCACCTCGTCCACCAGACCGTACTCCTTGGCCTCGATCGCGCTGAAGTACCGGTCGCGCTCGGCGTCCTCCTTCACCTGCTCGATCGACTTGCCCGTGTGGTCCGCGACGATCTCGTTCAACTGACGCTTGGCCTTGATGATCTGCTCGGCCTGGATCCGGATGTCCTCGGCCTGCCCGGTGATCCCGCCGTAGGGCTGGTGGATCATCACCTTGGCGTGCGGCAGCATGAACCGCTTGCCCTTGTGCCCGGCGGTCAGCAGCACCGCGGCGCCGCTGTACGCTCTGCCGATGCAATACGTCGCGACCGAGCTGGAAAGAAACCGCATGGTGTCGTAGAGGGCGAGGGTATCGTCGACGGACCCGCCGGGGCTGTTGATGTAGAAGCTGATGTCCTGGGCCCGCTTCTGGTTCTCGAGGTAGAGCATCTGCATCATCACGCGTGCCGCCGACGCGTGGTTGATCTCACCTATCAGGAAGACGATGCGGTTTTCGAGCAGGAGCTCGTCGATCGTCATCTCGCGTGTGCGCTGGTATGAGACGTTTGCCGCGGGCATGTATTCTCTCCATCTTGCCGCCCCTGCGCCCATTCGCGCCGAGGCCCGAGAACGTTTGGGCACTATAGGCGGACGCGATATCGGCACTTCGCCCACGCGCCTTGGCCCAAACGCGGACGATTCGTGGCGTTGCCGCCACCGCCCTCACGCCCCTATCATCGCGATCCTTGCCGCCGATGGGCTCGCCCCGGGTGGAAGCACGAAGGGACGAACCTTGCCGACCGCCGTCATCAGCGACATCCATGGCAACGCCGAGGCGCTCCAGCGCGTCCTCGAGGACATCGACGCCCGCGGCGTCGAGCGGATCATCTGCCTGGGCGACATCGTCGGCTACGGCCCCGACCCCCTCCAGTGCGTCGATCTCGTCCGCGACCGCTGCGAGTGGTCGCTCATGGGCAACCACGACTTCGGCGTGCTCTACGAGCCCACAAACTTCAATCCTCCCGCCGAATCCTCGGCGTTCTGGAGCCGAGAACAGCTCGACGCCGAGAGCGACGACGATCTGCGCGCCGGACGCTACGAGTTTCTGGGCAGGATGCGTGTCCGCGTGCTGGAGCGCATGCCCGGCATGGACCTGGACATCCTTGCGGTCCACGGCAGCCCCCGCCGACCCATCAACGAGTACGTCTTCCCCCAAGACGTCGACCAGGCGCCCGAGAAGCTGGAGAACCTCTTCGAGCGGATCGATCGCGTGTGCATCTGCGGTCACACCCACCAGCCGGGCGTGTTCACCGACGAGCCGGATTTTTATCCGCCGAGCGAGCTGGGCGAGGACAAGACCTACCGCTTCAGCGAGGAGGAGAAGGCGATCATCAATGTCGGCTCGGTGGGCCAGCCGCGGGATGAGGATCCGCGGGCGTCGTATGTGGTGATCTACCCCGACCGGGCCGAGTTCTGCCGGGTCGAGTACGACATCGAGGTGACCGCCAACCGTATCAAGGCGATCCCGCAGTTGCACGACTGGCTGGGCGAGCGGCTGTATCAGGGGCGCTGACAGAGCCGCGTGCGTGAGCACGCGGACCTTCGACGCCCATCCGCCCGAGCACGCTGATCCACCCCGGACGCTCCATTCGACGAAGCTGACCCCACCAACCCCCCACCAATTCCCATCGAAATCGCCCCGCCGACAACGGAGTGCCCCTTCTCGCGACGCCCGGAGCAAACCCCGCTATCGTCCCCCTCTTTACCTGGAGCAAGAACCGAACATGCCCCGCGCGCTCATCCTTCCGCTGATCCTCTCGTTTTTCCTCCTCGCGCCGTCCGCCCGAGCCCAGGGCGATGGGGCCCAGGATCAGCCGACGCAAGACCCCGCTCAGGACCAGCCCTCGCAGGACGAGCCAAGCGTCGGCCCGGGCGAGGGCCCGCCCGCCGAGGTTCCGCCCCCCGGGCTCCTCGACGGCCTGACCGCTCAGGCCATCGGCGACTCGCTCCAGCACACGCCCCTCGGCTCGCTCGAGCCCGCCGACGGGCAGCCCATGGAGATCGAGTTCTCCCGCTACGGCACGGGCATCGAGAGCCTCAAACTCACGAACTACTTCACCTCGGTCGCCGACAAGGAGCACGTCGAGCTCCAGCGGTTCGAGACCAACGGCCAGATCGCCCTGCCGCCGCTGGCGTTGGAGGCGGTGGTCATCAACGGCACGCGCGTGCCGCTGATGGGTGTCGGCGAGCAGCAGCCCGACGGCGGCTTCCTCGAGCGCAAGATGTGGCAGGAGCTCGAGCCCGGCAGGTTCCGGGCGAGGATCGTCAACCACGCCGATGCGCCCATTCTGGAGATCGAGCGTTCGTTTTCGATGGTCTCCGGCTCCCAGACGCTGAGCGTCTCGCAGACCGTCCGCAACCTGACCGACCAGCCGCTGCGCGTCTCGCTGGTGACCTACGGCCCGATCGACCTGGATCGGCTCTCCAACTACTCCGGCGACCGGCGGCGCGTGCGTTACGGCTACCTGCTCGATCCCGCGCTCGATCCCAACCAGACGGTACACGCCGATGAGTCGCTCATGGCGCGCAACGCCGGGGCTTTTCTGGGCAAGAAGGACAAGCAGACCAGGCGCTACGAGCAGGCCCGCCAGTTCTGGCCCAATAAGCGCGCGATCGATCAGAACTTGCGTCTGTCGTGGATCGCGTTCAGCAATCGCTACTTCGCCGCGGCGATCTATCCGCCGGAGGGCGTCAAGCAGCTCGAGGTCGCCCAGCGCGTCGATCGGGTCGTCGCCAACGAGATGAGCAGTAGCGGGGCGCTGAGCAACTCGCCCATTGCGCTGCGGATGCACAGCCGCGAGGTCGCCCTCGCGCCCGCGGGCAGCGCCGGCGACAGCGCCTCGGTCGACTTCCGCGCCTACTTCGGGCCCCAGTCCAAGCGGGTTATCGCCGGCGAGTCCGGGGCGTCGGCCTTGGCGATGGAGGAACTGGTCGTCTACAACTTCGGCGGCCCCTGCGCCCTGTGTACCTTCCAGTGGCTCACCGCGCCGCTCACGGCGCTGCTCAACTTCCTGCACGAGTACGTCGTCTTCGACTGGGCGCTGGCGATCATGCTGCTAGTGGTCATCGTCCGCTCGATCCTGCACCCGATCACCAAGTGGTCGCAGATCCGGATGCAGCGCTTCGCCAAGCAGATGCAGGCGATGGCGCCCAAGCAGAAGGCGCTCCAGGAGCGATACGCCGACGACCGCAAAAAGCTCCAGCAGGAGATGGCCCGCCTCTGGCGCGAGGAGGGCGTCAGCCCCACCGGCATGCTCGGCTGTCTGCCCATGCTCCTCCAGAGCCCGATCTGGATCGCCCTCTACGCCTCGCTGTTCTACAACTTCCATCTGCGCCACGAGCACGCCTTCTTCGGCCTATTTCAGAGCTTCAACGGCTGGGCGTTCCTCTCGGATCTCTCCGAGCCCGACCGGTTCGTCTACCTGCCGAACATCATCAACTTCAACGTCCCGCTCATGGGCACGATCAACTCGCTGAACGTCCTGCCGCTGCTGCTCGGCGCTGTGTTCTACGTCCATCAGAAGTATCTCACCCCGCCGCCCAGCGCCAGCATGACGCCCGAGCAGGAGCAGCAGCAGAAGATCATCCGCGTGATGATGGTCGTGATGTTCCCGATCATCATGTACAACGCGCCCAGCGGCCTGGCGCTCTACTTCATCACCAACTCCACGCTCGGCATCATCGAGAGCCGCTGGATCCGCTCGCACGTCGAGAAGCACGACCTGCTCAACGTCGACAAGTACAAGGCCGCCAAGCGCAAGCCCAGCCTCGGCAAGCGCATCCAGAAACGCATCGCGAACTACCAGCGCGCCAAGGCCATGGCCAAGTTCGAGGCCGACATGCCCAAACCCGGCATGCGCCAGCAATCCACCAAGAAGCAGCAACCCCAACGCCGCTACAAGAAACGCTGAGTTCCGGGGCGGAATGCTCATTCCACCCGGAGGGCGCACGCCCGTTGCCAGGGGCTTCAGCCCCTGGAATCGGCCCAACTTCAAACTCCGCCCGGAGGGCGCACGCTCGTTGCCAGGGGCTTCAGCCCCTGGTATCCGGCCAACATCTACCCCCGCCCGGAGGGCGCACGCATGTTGCCAGGGGCTTCAGCCCCTGGTGTCGCTCCAAGATTCCTCCCGCCCGGAGGGCGGACGCACCCAACGAGTTCCGAAGACCCAGTCATCATCGAGCGGGCCAAGTCCTCCTCACTTGAACAGCTCCGCCTCATCGAACTCCACCCCATGCCGCCGGAGCAACTCCAGGTACTCCGTCCTGAAATCCATCGACTTGTGATGCTCCTTCTGGTCAGCGATGTATGCCCTAACCCCATCCACGGCGGACTTGCTCACAGTAAACCCACCGTATCCCTCTTGCCACGCAAACCCGCGACCCGCAAACGTCTCGTTCACCCACTTCGACGACCGCCCCTTGATGTGCCGAAGCATGTCCGAGTGACAGAGATCGGCGCGGTAGCGCACCAGCAGATGCACATGATCCGGCATCCCCCCGATCTCGAACAGCGAGCACCGCAAGTCCCGCAAGATCCCGCCCATGAACGGGTACAACCGTTCTTCCAAGTCCGGCGAGATCAGATCAATCCGGTGCTTCGTGCTGAACACCATATGATAGAAGTTCTGCGTGTACGCGCTGGGCATGAGAGTTCTCCTGTCGCGCGAAGTCTACCGGCGATCGATGGGTCTGCGATCCGCACGCCCTCCGGGCGAGGACGCGCGTTTGTGTCCGGTCCAGGGACTGAAGTCCCTGGCAACGTGTATGCGCCCTCCGGGCGAAAGCAGGCCATCCTCCTCCGCCGGGAGGGCGCACGCCCGTTGCCGGGGGCTTCAGCCCCTGGAACCAACCGCCTAGATCCTCCGCCCGGAGGGCGGACGCGACGCTCTGCACCATCGAACAACTACCCTCCCCCGTGCCCTTCACCGACACCATCATCGCCCGCTGCACCCCGCCCGGCCGATCTCCGCGCGCCATGATCCGCCTCTCCGGCCCCAACACCCTGGCAATCGGCACCCATCTCCTCACCCACATCCCGCCCCCGCGCCGCGTGATACCTACCCGCCTCCGCCTGACTCCCCACAAACTCCCCATCCTCGCCACCCGCTTCGAATCCCCCGCCTCCTACACCGGCGAGGACACCCTCGAGATCCAACTCCCCGCCAACCCATATCTCATCGAACGAGCCCTCGACGTTTTTCTCAGCGCCGGCGCCCGCCCCGCCCAACCCGGCGAGTTCTCTGCGCGCGCCTACCTCAACGCCAAGCTCTCACTCGCCGAAGCCGAGGGCGTCGGCGCGATGATCGCCGCCAGGACCACTTCGCAACTGCGCGCCGCCCACCTGCTGCTCGCCGGCGAGTCCGGGCGCGAGTTCGGCGCGTGGGCCGACGCCGCCGCCCATCTGCTCGCTCTGGTCGAAGCCGGCATCGACTTCACCGATCAGGAGGACGTCGTCGCCATCGCCCCGCGCGCCCTCGCGAGCGAACTCGACCAACTTCAGAGCGCGATGCACGCCCGCCTTGCGCGCTCCGCGACCCTCACTTCCCGCACGCAACCCCTCGTCGCCCTCGTCGGCCCGCCCAACGCCGGCAAGAGCTCGCTCTTCAATGCCCTGCTCGGCCGCACGCGCACCATCGCCTCGGATGAGCCCGGTACCACCCGCGACGCCATCCTCGAGCCGCTGGATCTCGCCCTGCACGCCGGCCCCGAGATCCTCCTCGCCGACCTCCCGGGCCTGGACGCACGAGCCGATACCCCCGCCGAGCGCGCCGCACAAGCCTCGGCCCTCGACACGATCCGCCGAGCCGACCTGCTCATCTCCTGCGACCCCACCGGACGCTTCGCCGACGCGCCCGAGACCGACCAGCCGATCCTCCGCGTCCGCACCAAGGGCGACCTGCCCGCTGCGTCGAACCACGACTCGCTGCTCAGCGTCTGCTCACTCGACGGCTGGAATCTCTCGGTCCTCGCCCAAGCCATCGTCGAAGCCGTCGAATCGACCGATCAGAGAGAATCGGACCTCATCCCCCGCCACGCGCGGGTTCTGGAATCCGCCCGCGCCCACCTCCTCCACGCCCGCGAACTCACCGATCCCGACGCCCGCGCGCTCGACGCGCCAGAGCTCATCGCCGGCGAGCTCCGCCTCGCCCTCGACGCCCTCGGCGAGCTCGCCGGGCGCGTCACCCCCGACGACGTGATCGGACGGGTGTTTTCCACCTTCTGCGTCGGCAAGTAGCCCGCACGACCCGCAGGGCTCGCGCCCGATCCGCCATACCCGGCACGAGCCGCCGACGCGCGGCCCTTGCGCCCCCGCCCCCCTCACGCCCCGCCGATCGCCCGCCGATGGGAGCAGTGCGGGCGGGTTCGCCGCTCGCAGGGAGGAAGAGATCATGCATGTCCGACTCGGCGACCTCCTGGTCGCGCGCGGTGTTATCAGCGAGGACCAGCGTCAGCGCATCCTGAGCGTCCAGGCCCACTCGGCCCGCCCCTTCGGCGTCATCGCCGAGCGTCTGTTCGGTATCGACCCTCGCGGCATCGAGCAGGCCTGGGCCGCGCAGTTCGCGACTCTCGCCGAGCACATCGACCCGCGCCAGTGCTGGCCCACCCCCGAGGTTCTCCAGCTCATCGAGCGCCGCCAGGCCTGGCAGTTCCGCGTTCTCCCATTGCGCTACGAGGACAGCGAGCTGATTGTCTGCACCGCCGAGCCATTCCTGGCGCGCGCCCTACGATTCGTCGGCTGGCGGATCGCCAGCCCCGTCTCGTTCGTGATCGCAGAACCCGAGGCCCTGGGCGAGTCGCTGAGCAAGTGGTACGCGATGGCCGGCCTCGACGCCGAGACCCTCGCCGCGCCAGGATGAGCAAGGCATCCACCCCGACCCATTGCCCTCGTGTGCCGATTCGGGGGCCTATTTCGAGTCCAGCGACTCGTTGTACTTGCGCTCGAAGTAATCGACCAGTTTCTGCCCGTTCTGTTTCGCCGGCGTGTCGAATCGCTCTGCTAACACCGAAGCCGCCCAGTATGCCAGCGAGTAATCCTTGACCCGTCTGGAGTTGTTCATCGTGAAGATGAGTGCGGTCTCCAGGCGCGACTTTGCCCTCTTCTGGTCCATCGCCGAGTTCGGCGCCGGCCAAGAACCATCCATCTGGAGTATAAGCCGGGCGACTTCCTCGCCCACCGCTGCCGCGTGGCTGAACCACTCCCGATCCCGATAGACCCTTGAAATCTCGATCCCGACCTCGGTGATATCGGGAAACTCGCGGAACGCTTGTTCGTTCCAGGCGCTCCAAAGTGCTGCGAGGTATTGATCGTTGGATCGTGTTGGGTCGAGGGCCGCTGCGCGCAGCCGCAGATAGCCGATCCGCGATCCATCGTCCATCCCAAGCTGCGGATACTCGCTCAGCAGTTGGTCCCAGTGCGCGACCGCGGCGTCGGAGGAGCCCAGTTTCTTGAGAGCGTCGGCGGTGTCCCTCAGTGCCCGCTGGCGCGCCTCATCCCGGACGTTGCCCGCAAAGCGCGGGTCTAACAGAACGGCATTCGCATTGAACACGCCCGTTGGATTCTTCTGCATCTGATAGATGTTGACCAGCCCGTTGACCGCAAACTCCAGCTCGCGCGATCCCGACGGAATAGCCACAGAGCCGGTCGTGAGCGTATCGACCACCAACTGGTAGTACTGGAGAGCCTTTGCTTGCCAATGGAAGGAAGGTTTCTCAGTGAACGCTCGATCTCTGTAGATGCCGCCCAGCACGCCCGCGCTCTCCGCAGTATCCAGCGGGTCTTTCGAGCGGTCCAGGATCCGCAGATAGATCTGTTCGACGCGATCGCTGTATCCCTCACGTTGGAACCCGATCGCGGCCATCTTCAGCCGCAGTTGCCGCGGATCCTCGCCCCGTTGATAGGCTTGCTCGCCTTCCTGGGCGAGCTTCTCGAGGAAGGCCAGCCGCTCTGCCCCCTCCGCCGCGCTGGAGTACTCGCTTTGGAGCGCCTGGATCTCGTCCATTGTGATCGGCTGCGCCGTGCTCTGCTGCGCTGTGCCCTGTGACTCCAGCGCGGCGACACCAACCAATGCCCCCACCACGCCCAGCCCGCACGCGCCCGCCAGAAAGATCTTGATTTGATTCATATTCATGTCTCACCTTTGCCTAGAAGGAATCGCTTTCGGGTCTCTAGCTACGCTACGAACCCGCTCCGCACCCGCAGCACGGCGGGCCCTCTGGCGGATCCTCACAGCACGGCTCATCGTCGCGCTTAAAAGCGACCGATGCGACATTATTCGCGTCGCCGCTCGACACCGCAGTCGCATCGCACCAGACATCAAACTCCTGGGCGCCGTTTCCATCGCAGTCGCAACGGATCCGGATCCCGCCCGGGATTTCAGAGACTGTCCCCGTGACGCTTAGGATTCTAACCTCCTCCCAGAAGGTTGAGTCAATGCAGTTTGGAATGTAACGCATGAGCTCATTACGTTCCCTCGTTGTGCGGCACCCGCTTATCTCGCCGTTGATCTGCACATTCGCGTTGACCGCGGCGAGCAGCTCTGCCGCCAATCCGGTCTTGGCCTCCACGCCCGCCGAACCCCCGACTGTCCAACATACCTCTACGGTGGTCTCCTCTACCTGGAGCCAGGAAGTCGGAGGGGGCCAGGACGAGCAATCTTCAAGATACGCGCAGAATCCATCGATCATGGTCCCACCGGTGTTCGTAATGGACTCCTGGACCGGTGTCAGGTCGTACACAGTCTTAGCCGGATGAACCTGCAGCAACTGAACACCGCCCCCGGTGCCGCACCACTCTCCCATATAGTCCAGGCACGCATCGGGGGAGTTTCCTTCGAGCTCGCTCGTGCTGCAACCCCAAGGCCAAGCTCCTCCACCCGGCTGCGCCGTGGCTTGGTTGGCAAGCACCGCCGAGAGTGTCACACATACGAGGATCGAGAATCGTGTCACGGAAAACTCCTTTACGGACAAAACCGTAATGCAGCCGTGCTCATTTGTCAACATGTAAATCGAGCTTCACGCTCTTTTTGTTTGGCTCTTGGTCGGTATTTTGAACAAGCGTTTGAACCGCGCTGTCCGCCTCCACAGACCCGCCCACGTCCCTCGCCGGCCGATTCACGGACCTATTTCGAGCCAAGCGCCTCGTAGTGCTTGCGCTCGAAGTAATCAACCAGGTTCACCCCCTGCCGCCTCGCGCCCGAGCCGAGCCCCCGCTCCGCCGACACCGTCGCCGCCCAGTGCGCCAGGGCATAGTCCTTGTTCTTCTCCGCATTGTTCATGGTCCAGACCAGGGCGGTCCGGAGGCGCGCCTTGGCGTTCTTTATCTCTATTATGTTGCTCGGCACAGGCCAGGAATCCTCCATCTCGAGCACGAGCTGCGCGACACTCTCGCCCATCGCCGCGGCATGGCTGAACCACTCGCGATCCCGGTAGACCCGCGTCATCTCGAGCCCGACATCGGCGATCCCGGGAAACTGTCGGAACGCCGGCTCGGTCCAGACACTCCCCAGCGCCGCGATGTACGCGTCGTTGGAGCGCGTCGGGTCGAGCGCCGCCGCGCGCAGCCGCAGCCACCGGATCCGCGATCCATCGTCCATCCCGAGCTGCGGATACTCGCGCAGCAGCCGGTCCCAGTGCGCGACCGCGGCGTCGTAGGAGCCCAGTTTCTTGAGTGCGCCGGCGGTGCTCCTGAGTGCCCGCTGGCGCGCTTCCTCCGAGACGGTGTCCGCGAAACGCGGGTCAAACAGAACGGCATTCGCATCGACGATGCCCGATGGGTTCTTCTGCATTTGATAGATGTTGACCAGCCCGTTGACCGCAAACTCCAGCTCGCGGTCTCCCGAGGGGATCTTGACCGAGCCGGTCGTGAGCGTATCGACCACCAGCTGGTAGTGCTGGAGGGCCTTCGCTTGCCAGTGGAACGAGGGCTTCTGCGTGAAGGCGCGATCTCTGTACATGCTGCCCAGCACGCGCGCGTTGACCGCAATGTCCAGCGGATCCTCGGCGCGGTCCAGCATCCGAATGTAGATCCGCTCGGCGCGATCATCGTAATCTTCGCGCAGGAGGCCGATCGCGGCCATCTTCAGCCGCAGTTGCCGCGGATCCTCACCCCGTTGATAGGCTAACTCGCCTTCTTGGGCGAGTTTCTCGAGAAAGGCGAGCCGCTCCGGTTCCGCCGCGCTGGAGTACTCGCTTTGGAGCGACCGGATCTCGTCCATGGTGATCGGCTGCGCCGTGCCCAACATGCCCAGGCCGCATACACCCGCCAGAAAGATCTTGAGTTGATTCTTATTCATGTCTCACCTTTGCCTAGAAGGAATCGCTTTCGGGGCTCTTGCTACGCTACGAACCCGCTCCGCACCCGCAGCACGGCGAGCCCTCCGGCGGGGGCTCGCAACACAGCTCGTCGTCACGCTTGAGAGTGATGAATGAGACGTTATCCGCGTTGCCGCTCGACTGCGCCGTCGCATCGCACCAGACGATGAACTCCTGGGCGTCGGCTCCATCGCAGTTGCAGCTGATGCGGATCCCGCCCGGGTATTCATAGACCGTCCCCGTCACGCTCAGGGTCCCGTACTCCTCCCAGAAGCTCGTGTCGAAGCAGTTCGCCAGGCCGCGCTCGACGGCATGAAGCTCCCGCGTCGTCCGGCACCCGCTCATCTCTCCGTTGATCTGCACATTCGCGTTGACCTCCGCGAGCAGGCGTGTCGCCAATCCGGTCGTGGCCTCCACGCCCGCCGAGCCTCCGACGGTCCAACATGCCTGGACGGTGGTCTCCCACTCGTAGAGATAGGTGCCCGGATCGGGCATGAGCGAGCAGTCCTCGACGAACTCGCACCATCCCTCGATCGTGATCCTCGCCGTGGTGTTGACGGACTCCTCGGCCTGGGTCAGCTCGTACACGGTCTCGGCCGGGAGAATCTCCAGCAGGACCACCCCGTCTGGGACATCGGGGTCCACGCCGGCGCACCACGCACCGTTCGCGTCCAGGCAGGCGCCGGGGGAGTTTCCTTCGAGCTCGCTCGTGCTGCAACCCCAAGGCCAAGCTCCTCCACCCGGCTGCGCCGTGGCTTGGTTGGCAAGCACCGCCGAGAGTGTCACACATACGAGGATCGAGAATCGTGTCACGGCAACCTCCTCAAAATACGGTTACGGATAAGACCGTAATGCAGCCGTGCTCATTTGTCAACATGTAAGTCGAGTCTTACAGTCTTTTTGTTTGGTTTTTGATCCGTATTATGAACGAGCGTTTGAACCGGGCTGTCCGCCTCCACAGACCCGGCTACGCCCCCATACTTGCACCCCGACCTCGCCCCGCGTCGATACACACCCCGTATGCGCGCTGCGCCCCAGATCATCGCCCTGGCGACCATCGCCCTGCTCACGCTCGGCATGGTCATGGTCACCAGCGCCGCCATGAGCCTCGACGCCCAGGCCTTCACCTTCCGCGATGTCCTCGAATCCAAGACAGGCGTGGCGTTCGGTCTGGCGGTCTTCGCGCTGCTGCTCGGTGCGATCACGCCCCTGCGGAGCCTCATGCGCGTCCTCGCGCGGGCCGCGGGCGATGAGCCGCAACGCTTCGGGCTCTTCCTGCTCATGCTCGCCGGCGGGCTGCTCTTCATCGTCGCCATCCTGCCGTACCTGCCGGGCTTCGGGCACGCCGTGAACAACTCCCGGCGCTGGATCCGCGTCCCCGGCATCGCGTCGCTTACCATCCAGCCCAGCGAGATCGTCAAGTGGGGCTTGGTGTTGGTGCTCGCCATCGCCCTCTGGCTGCGGCGCAACGCGACTACACAGGGCCTGCGACCCGTCCTGCCCCTGCTGCTCGTCGCCGGGCTCGTCATCGCCCCGGTCGTCATCGAGGATCTGGGCACGGGCGTGCTCCTGCTCGCCGTCGCGGGCGTGCTCATCGTCGCCGGCGGCGCCTGCTGGTGGAAGCTCGCCCCCCTCGGCCTCGTCCCCCTCGCCGGAGCCGTCGCTCTCGTCGCCATCGAGCCCTACCGCATGGCCCGCATCCGCACCTTCCTCGACCCCTTCGCGGACCCCCAGGGCGAGGGCTACCACGTCGTGCAGTCGATGGCCACCATCGCCGGCGGCGACACCCTCGGGCGCGGCCTGGGCATGGGCATCCAGAAGTTCGGCTATCTCCCCGAGGATCAGACCGACTTCGTCTTCGCCGTGGTCAACGAGGAACTCGGCCTCGCGGGTGCCGCCCTCGTCGTCTTTCTCTACCTCGCCATCCTCTGGGCGGGCTTCGCCATCATGCGCGCCGAGCGCCAGCTCGCATTGAAACTCATCGCCCTCGGCGTCGTCACCACCATCGGCGCACAAGCCGCCATCAACCTCCTCGTCGTCACCGGATGGGCCCCGGCCAAGGGCATCCCGCTGCCCCTGCTCAGCTCCGGCGGCACCGGCTGGATCATGACCGCCGGCTCGCTGGGCCTGCTGGTCTCCATCGACCGCTCCCGGCGCGACGAAACGATCGACGACATCGAGGACGAGTGGGAGGACGAAGACTTCGAGGAAGATGAAGACGGTCAGGACGAAGCGGACGAGGACGAGGCTGAAGAAGACGGGCTCGACGAGGATTGGGACGACGACGAGCCCGCCGCCGCGCAGGACGAGTGGGAAGGCGACGAGGCCGACGAGCAAGAGCAGTGGGAGGGTGACAACGAGCCGTCGGGCGCTGTCGAATTCGAGGCCGACGAAGAGGTCGAGGACGAACTCGAAGACGAGTATGAAGAGGATGAGGACGACGCCGAGCCCGGGGCCAACGATGCCGCGGAGGACGCGACCGATGAACAACTCGACGAGGACGACTGGGAGCCCGAAGCCAGCCTCTGGGACGGGCTCTACGACGACGACGAAGTCGACGACGAAGCCCGCTGATGGCTGACCTCGCGGTCATCTTCGCCGGCGGCGGCACCGGCGGACACCTCTACCCCGCCCTCGCCATCGTCCAGGCCCTCGAACAACGCCTCCCATCGCCCCCGAATTCCCTGTTTATCTGCTCTAATCGCCCGCTCGATGCCGAGATCCTCGCCCGCGAGGGCGTCGAGTTCCTGTCCGTGCCCGCCGCGCCTTTCTCAACCAAACCCCTCGGCATCCTCCGCCTCATGCGATCATGGGCGCCCTCGGTTCGCGCCGCGCGTTCTGCCATCCGCGCATTTCGCACGGAGGGTTGCGGCGTCTGCGTCGTGGCCATGGGTGGCTTCGTCGCCCCGCCGATCGTTCAAGCCGCGCGCGTCGAGAAAGTCCCGCGCCTGCTCATCAATCTCGACGCCGTGCCCGGGCGTGCCAACCGATGGATCGCCAAGCGAGCCGATCGCGTGCTCAGCGTCAACGGCGCGGGCGGGCACGAGTCCATCCCGCCGATCGTTCGCCCCAGCGCGCTCTACTCGGGCACTCCCGAGCAAGCCCGCATCGCACTGGGACTCCAACCCGACCTCCCAACCCTACTCATCACCGGCGGCAGCCAAGGCGCGCAATCCCTCGATAGCCTGATGCTCGTCCTCGGCTCACAGCCAAACTCCCTCCCCTCGCTTGCCGGCTGGCAAATCCTCCACCAAGCCCGCCCCAAGGGCCTGGACAATGCCTGCGGCGTCTACGAAAAACACTCCATCCCCGCCGTCGTCACAACATTCATCGAAAACATGGGTGCAGCGTGGGCCGCGGCGGACATCGCCATCGCCCGCGCCGGTGCCGGGGCCGTCGCCGAGGTCTGGGCCAACCGCACGCCGACGATCTTCCTTCCGTATCCCGGCCACACCGACGACCATCAGCGCCGCAACGCGCGACCCTTGGTAGATGCGGGTGCGGCGATCATCGTCCGCGATGAGCAAGGCCCGATGCAGAACGCCTTTGCCGTCGCTGAGCACCTCTCGCCCCTGCTCATCGATCCCACGGCGCGTGATCGCATGCGCACCGCGCTGGCCGCCCTCGGCCCCGCCGACGGCGCCGACCACGCCGCCCAGGCCATCATCCAGCTCTCCGCCTGATGCCACCGGTTCCCGCCTGATACGATTCCGTCGCAGATGGAACGGAATCCGATCCAGGGCTCTTGGTGCGTGCTGGTGCACCCTTCCGCTCGCCCGCCCCGGCGATCTGTCATCGACTCGCTCAGCGCCAACGGGCTCAAAGTCAGCCCCGTCACCAACGCCTACGCGGCCCTCGCCCGCCTGACGATCCTCGCCCGTCGCCACCACGCGCCGACAGGCTCGCTCGTGCTCTCTCGGCCCGACCGCCTGGACCTCGCCGGCGAACTCGTGCGTGCCGTCGCGTCGTACCTGCCCAAGGTGCGGTGCTGGCAGATCCAAGACGGTCCCGACTCGCTGCGTCCGGTAAGCGAGGCCGACCTGCGCCGCTGGAAATCCGTCGCTCGTCAGGCTGAAGAATCGCTCACGATGGGTGCGTCCCATACCGATGGCCGTTCCACGGGTCTCGCACGCGGTGCAGGCCCCGAGCGGACGGATCCGCCATCAAACCTGCTGACCGATGAAGAGCTGGACCTGCTCCTGGCCCACGATCCGGGCCCCCATCATCCGAGCGAAGGTGCCCGGATGAGCGAGCGGGAGGATGGACGGGCCGATGGCTGATTCCGAGCAACTGCGCATCATCCTCGTCGGGCCCACGGGCCTCGACGATCGCCTGCGCTTCCGCCCCGGCGTCGAGCTCGTCCACGTCGCCAACGCGATCGACGCCGTCGGCGAACTCGCCGACCCGCTCGATGGCGACTCGCCCGCGCGATCGGTCGTGATCGTCGCTCCCAGCCGATGCCCGAAGCAGGGCGCAGACGACTTCGTCCGCGCCCTCCGCGAGGTCGAGCCCGACGTCCGCGTCGTGCTCGCTTCCAGCAACGGCAAGGACGCCTCGGCGTTCGACGCCACGATCGACCCCGCCGCCGACGAGGACGATATTCGAAGCGCTCTCGACGAACCCGATACGCGACCCGCGGATCCGAGCGAGCGTTCGTCGGACGCACCAACCCCAACTCGCTCGTCCGATCCCGGGGCGCTGCCCGAGTCGATCGAGCCCAGCCCACCCGAGAACCAGTCCGACAACCTCGCCGACGCCGGCGACGCCTCGCTCGTCTCGGCGATGCTCCACGGGCACGACGTCCTCGCGTCGGCGCTCGAAGCCCTCGCCGAGCGCCTCGGCCCCGCCGTGACCTTCACCAGCCAGGCCGAGAGCGACGCCGACTCGGACGCAACCCCAATTGCAGTCGAGGTCCGCTGGCACGACCGCGTCTTCGGCTATCTCGACGCCCCGGGCGTCGAACCCCAGACCCTCGCCCGCGAGGCGATGTGGCTCGCCGGCTGGCTCCGTCTCAACGAGCAACAGAAGCAGCTCAGAGAGGCCGCGCTCACCGACCCGCTCACCGGTGCCTGGAACCGGCGCTACTTCGACCGCTTCCTCCCCGTCGCGATCGAGCGTGCCCGCAAGTCGCGTGCCTCGCTCACCGTTCTGGTCTTCGACATCGACGATTTCAAGCGGTTCAACACCGAGTTCGGGCACGCCGCCGGCGACGACATCCTCATCGAGACCGTCAAGCTCCTGCGCAGCACCATCCGCCCGACCGACCGCGTCTGCCGCATCGGCGGCGACGAGTTCTGCGTCATCTTCCACGAGCCCACCGGCCCGCGCGAGGCCGGCTCCAAGCCCCCCGAGAACGTCTACCAGATATCCAAGCGCTTCCAGGAGGCCATCTGCGCCCGCCGCTTCCCCAAGCTCGGCCTCGACGCCCCCGGCACCCTCTCGATCTCCGGCGGGCTGGCGACCTATCCCTGGGACGGACGCGACGCCCGCGAGCTGCTCGAGCACGCCGACCAGCTCTCCCTCCAGAGCAAACAGCACGGCAAGAACGCGATTTTGCTGGGGCCGGGGGCGGCGAGGGTGTGCGGCACTGAATGAGACATGGCCAGAGCACCAGATGGCCAAAGAGGATTGAACGCCGCACGCACTCGTCCTGATTTGGCCCTCTGGCCAAGTGCCTATCTGGCCCTCTGACATACCACCGCCCAAGCCCGCCAAGCTCTCCTACAAGTTCCAACTCGAATATGACGGCATGGAAGAGGCAATCCTCGAAGCCGAAGCCCAGGTGGAGCGGCTGGAGGCCGAGGCCGCCGACCCGGCACTCACCTCCGACCACAAGCGAGCCGCAACGGTCTACTCTAAGCTCAAGGATGGGCAGGCGCGCGTGACCGAGCTCTACGCACGGTGGGCCGAAGCGCTCAACGTGGTCGAGCGCTGGAACGGAGCCAACGGCTTCATCTTCTTCGGCAAGGGCGGCGAGGTCGCGACGAACCGGCTCGACGACCAGGAGGTGTCCGTCCTGAGTCTCCACCTGCTTCAAGTTGCGCTCGCGTATGTGAACACGCACTTGCTTCAGTCCGTGCTCGCGGGGGAGGAGTGGATGGCGAGCATGGCGGACGAGGATTTCCGAACGCCGACTCCGCTCATCCACAGCCACGTCAACCCGTACGGCACCTTCGAGCTCGACATGAGAAGGCGGTTGCGGCTTGATGCGCCGGTGGAGCATCTGGTACGATGATGACTCTTTACGAAACGTGCATCGTGAAAAGAGTTCTCATCCAGGAAGCGAACCATGAGTGATGACTTTGTCCCACGCGTCGGCGGAATCATCAGCGCCGACATCGCCGTTCCCGAACACGAACGTGAAATGCGCTTCTACTCACACATGCTCAGCACGGGGGAGAATCCGCTTTGGCGCGAGGATTTGATGAACAACCTGGGCATGCCGGTCATCGGCCTGGGCGCGCGCAGCGCGGAGTATGCACACATTCCGCTCCAATGGATGCCGCACATTCAGGTCGCCGATGTCGCCGCCAGTGTGGTGCGGGCGCTCGACCTGGATGGGAGTGAGCTTGTGCATGCCAAAGACGACGATGGAAAGAGCCAATGGGCGGTGCTGCTCGATCCGAATGGGGCGGCGTTCGGGATCATCCCGGTCGTCTCTGCGGAGGCGATCTCCCCAGCTGAGGGCGCCGCATCGCGCGACGCCGCGGCGCGTGCGGGTTGCATCTCCTGGCTCGACCTGACGGTCTCCGGCGCCTCGGCAACACGGGACTTTTATCGACAGGTCGTTGACTGGTCGGTGCAGGACGTCGAGATGGAGGACGCGGGTGAGCGCTACGCCGACTACAACATGCTCGGCGCCGATGGGAGCCCAGCGGCGGGAGTCTGTCATGCGCGCGGCGTCAACCTGGGTCTGCCACCTGTCTGGATGATCTACCTCCCCGTCGGCGACCTCGCCGAAAGTCTCCGTCGCGTACGAGAGGGTGGGGGTGAGGTCATCAAGGAGACACGGGGGACCGATGGGAACTACGCGAGTGCGGTGATTCAGGATCCGGTGGGGGCGTGGCTGGCGCTGGTGCCGGGATGAAGAGGGTGCAGCGGCTTGACAGGGCGTTGCACCTGACAGCGCGATTCGTGCGCCGCGGGTGAACAAGTCGTTCTTTAAAGTCGGGGTGACAGGACACCAGTTGAACTTTTTATGAGCCAAATCGGCCTCTGGAGCCTGGGCACACGGCATCTGGTTTCGCCGTGAAACTCGCCAGCAGATGAGCCACCATAGATGCAAACGGTCGCTTCGTGGTTGTAGGCATTTGCCTCAGAGGTAGAGTGGCTTGCGCTTCGCGTCAATGATGAGGCTTTGCTGAAAGCCGTTGCCTCCACCGCCTTATCAGCAGTTCATCCGATAGCAGTTCATATAAGGCTGATGTGATCGGAAGATCTGGGGTCGAATCGCAAAAGAGAAACTGCCCTGAAGGGTTGATCTCGAAAAAGAAAACCCGGCCGTCCGGCGTTACCCGCAGGTCGATTGCTCCATACGCTAGACCAAGCGTCCGTGTGAGCTCTATGCACATCGACGACAGCTCGTTTGACAACTTGGTTTCCTTCATCGGAATCCCCAAATCCAATCGCCAATCGATCGGGCTGCTCTCTTCACCAGATTCGATGCGAGACGCGAACACACTGTCCCCAACAACCGTCGCTCGAATGTCATGGGCTGACGGTACAAACCACTGAAATTGCACCGGACAATATTTGATATTCTCTTCGCGCTCCAAGATTTGTTCGTCAACGATTCGGGTTTCACCCAAGTGGTACTTCGCGTCTGTCTGGGCCTTAAAGACAACCTTGCCAGAGTGAATATCAAAAAAGCTTCGAGCTGTGATTGGTGAATTTGTGATACAAGTCTCGGGAATCAAAAACCCAACCCTTCGAGCTGCTTGAAGCTGGAGGATCTTGTTGTTTGCACGCCTCTCGCGAAATGGATCGTTGACGGCGAAGCATCCGCAGGCGGCGATCAGTCCATCAAGGGTTGTTTCGCATTCTGAGACGACAAACTGTCGCATTCGCGGGTCACTAATCTCGAAGGACGGGACGAATGCTTGTGGTCTACGCCACCATATGGAGGTCTCAGCATTGATCTCAATCTGGTCTGATCCACCAAAGACAATGCCGGGAGTATCGTGTTCCCAAGTGACAGTTATGCCTGCATCTGGGTATAGAGACGTATCCAGAATCTTAACCAACGGGCCGTTTCGTGACTCTGCAATTCGTTTCAAAGCAAAGGCATGAATGTCATCTTGTCGGCTTACTATTACAACATAAGATGGCATTCGTTAGTCCACGTCAGTTTCATAGTCCGTTGAATAATCTGTCTTTGTATCGCCCTTCTGGTCAGTGGTGGAATCTGCATTCTGCGTGGTCGTCCGATAGGGCGTCCAATACTGAGTCGGACGACCTGTTGGCATCGGGGTCAAGCGGAAAGTAGGTGCCGTCGAATGAGTGGGAAAATCCGACAAATTGGCCTGATCGAGAAACCTCTGATACTCCTCCTCGTACTGTTCTTCAGGAATTGCGAATTGGCTTGCTTGCGAAGGAACATCGTAAACCAATGGTTTCATTCCGATTCTCGACGCGAATTGTCGGGCTTCAACCATACGGAGCACTTTGACTTTTGATTCGGGGTTGAGTGTGACGGTAATCTCAACCTGATCTGGTGAAACAGCGGGCTGCGATTCGCTCTCTGTCACGTTTTTGATATCCGCCAAATTGATGTAGAGAATACTCTTCCCGACCGCGACGAGGAGTTCACCGTCATTCTTGTTCATCAGAATGCCCGTGATGGACACAGTCCCCTCCAGTACAGCTTGTGACGTGATTTCTGAGGATGCTTGTGCCCTTTTCAGCAGCTCATTGATCTTGTCTTCGTTGTTCATGACTTCCCTTTTTGTTGTCGATTGCTTCTGTCGTGCGAATCCGTGGCCTAGCCGCAGTTTGAATGGAGTTCCGTGGACCATTCTATGCGGAGATCCGTATAGCGGTAGATCACAGTGCTCAATGGACACCGCATAGACCGTGGCGGGCAGGTTCGCCGCGACCCACCGGAGCCGCTCAAGGACTACCCCCCCAACCGGAGCCATGTCTGTTGAACGACCACAGCGAGTCTTCCACCTTCACTGCGCATTGTGACGCGAGCCGCATGCCCCTTGCCAAGCCGACAACGCGGCACTCAACATGGGGTGACAGAACACGATTGAACTCGCTCTAACTCGTTGTTCTGCAGCCAGTTGTCACAATCGAGTACGCGTGGAATCGGGGTGACAGGATTTGAACCGGCGCCGACCCCCACACCCCTACCCTCCCGCATGCCCCCATACGACCTCCTCGCCATCGACCTCGACGGCACTCTCCTCAACTCCCAAGGCGAAATCTCCCCCGCAAACCGCCTCGCCCTCCAGAGCAAGCAGCAGGGCAAGAACGCGATCCTGCTGGGACCCGGCGCGGCGAGGGTGTGTGGGGAACCCGACTGATCAATCGAGTGCCGGATCAGTGCCGTCACACGGGCGTCTGGCCCCAGATCTAGAGCGGCGTCCAATCGGCGCTACGATATCTCGTGCTGGTTTGGCCCACTTGCCAAGATGTCCGCACGGTGATAAACTGCCCTGACAATACCCGATCATAGGAACCGCCACGCATGGCAGTAGCATCGCGGCAAAAGTCCACCGGCGCATATTTCACGCCCGACGATACCGTTCGTTCGCTGGTGAGTTGGGCCGTGCGTTCCTCGTCCGATCGAATGCTCGATCCTTCGTGCGGTGATGGGCGATTCTTGGCCGCGCACTTGAACAGCACAGGCGTCGAACTCGATCCCGACTCGCATGCCACGGCCCGTCAGCGAGCCCCCCACTCGACGATCTACAACAGCGAGTTTTTCTCCTGGGCAATGAGCCACGGGAAACGCTTCGAGTGCGCCGTGGGGAATCCGCCGTTCATTCGGTATCAGCGATTCGCGGGACAGGTGCGGAAAGATGCGCTGTTGATTTGTCAACGACTCGGCGTCAAGTTCTCAGCTCTCGCTTCTTCTTGGGCGCCATTCCTTGTAGCAGCGTCTGCTCTTCTCAAGCCCGGCGGTCGCATGGCCTTCGTCGTCCCGGCCGAGATCGGCCATGCACCATACGCGAGGCCGATGCTGGCATACTTTGCTGATAACTTTGACGCCGTGACGATTGTGCCTGTCCGTAACAAGATTTTCTCCGATCTCTCAGAGGATTGCTGGCTGCTCTTCGCCGACGGATACGGGGGATCAACTGATTCGTTCAGGCTGTCACCGATGGACGGCTTTGGGTATATGCCGTCACCGCCAGCCCACGGAGTGGATGTTTCACTCGACGAATGGGCCAACTGGAACTATCGACTCAGACCTTTCCTGCTCTCGCCGAAGGCCTTGGCGATGTATCGGGCACTGGCGGATGGAGACGAGACAGTACGTCTGGGTGATGCCGCAAGAGTCGGCATCGGCTATGTCACGGGCGACAACGAGTTCTTTCACCTCCGTCCATCCCAAGCTGCCGCGGCGGGCATCCCGTTCACGTTGCTCAAGGAAACGGTTCGAAACGGACGATCGTTGCCAGCCAAGGCGGTCACGAGAACCGTCGTAAACTCCTGGATTAGCCGTGACAAGCCCATCTATCTCTTGCACATACCCGCGGACGCCGGACTTCCGCGTGGAGTACAGCGATACCTCGATTCACCAGCCGGCGAGAAGGCTCAGCAAGCCTACAAGTGCCGAAATCGTTCGCCATGGTACACCGTGCCAGATGTTTCAGCTCCCGATGCCTTCATTTCCTATATGAGCGGCGATGGGCCGGCTTTGGTGGCAAATCACGCGAACTGCGTCTGCACAAACTCGCTCCACGCGGTGCGGCTGACAAATGGACTGAGGGTAAGCGATTTGCAACGGGCATGGGGTGACCCATTCACACGGCTGAGTTGTGAGCTCGAGGGGCACCCGCTCGGAGGTGGGATGCTCAAGCTGGAACCACGCGAGGCATCCCGTGTGGCATTGTTGATCCATCGCCAGTCGTCGCAGCGTGAGAGAAGTCTTATTCGCGACGGCATCGCCACACTCCGCCGCTGGCGGCATATCGATTGACGCACTGGCATGGCCGAACCGAGCCCACTTCAGCAAGCACTTCGAGAGTTGGCGCGTGCGTTGCCGCCAAAGCCAGCGGACGATGCGCTCCAGAAGCACAAGAAACGGTATTCGGAGCAGATGTCCGCCTTGCTTGCTCTTGTATTCGCAGATGAACTCCGCAGGCGCGGCCTGAGCGAGACGCTGCCTGCTCGCGATGCTTCCAGCGGAGTTCGTGGTGGCGAACGCCGAATGGCCGGCGGGATTGGAGCGAAGAAGGTCGATATCACAGGGTCGACCGAGGAATCCGGGCTCCTCCTCGCGGTTTCGATCAAGACAATCAACTTTCGCGATGGTCGATCGAAGAACTACCAAAAGAACTTGATCAACCGTCGGGGCGACATGCTCATGGAAGCGGTGACCCTCCATCGTCGATTTCCGTACGCCGTGTTAGTCGGCATGATGTTCTTGGATGGAGGAGCCGCGAATGATCATACGGAAAAGAGAAAATCGACGTTCGAGAACGCGCATCCCCGGCTTCGCCTCTTCACGGGTCGCGATGATCCGGCTGATCGGGACGAGCAGTTTGAACGCCTGTATCTATCCCTCATCAATCTTGGCGACACCGATCGTCCTTTTCGGTTCTATGAGGTCGGCGAAGCGAACGCAGAGACTGGCCCCGATGCGGCAATCGACGACATGCTCCAGCAGATTGCCGAGCGAAATCCTGACCTGTACGAGTTCGAGAGCGGCCGTTTGATCAAGACTTGACTCGTTGTACTGTCTACAGCTCTCGCAGGCCTTCGATTGTTCGTCAAACCTATCCTCCTCCATGCTCCCCTACGACCTCCTCGCCCTCGACCTCGACGGCACACTCCTCAACTCCCGCGGCGACATCTCCCAGGCAAACCGCAACGCCATCAACCGCGCCCGAACCGCCGGCATCACCGTCATCCCCTGCACCGGCCGCGGCATGATCGAGTCCGCCAAGGCCATCAGCGCCATCGACCAGCAAGACCCCGTCATCGTCGCCGGCGGGGCGATCATCGCCTGCCCCGTCGATCAGCGCACCCTCCACCGCTTCCCGATCGATGAGACTCTCGTCGCCGGCGCGACCGCGACGCTCCTCGAACATGGCTACGCCGTCCTCGTCCTCAAGGACCGCCTCGCCGTCGGCTACGACTACCTCGTCGTCCAAGGAGACAAGGGCCACGAAATAGACCCCGTGACATCCTGGTGGTTCAAGGAGATGAACGCTCTGGTCCGCTACGCCGCCTCCATCTTCGAGGACGAGCACCCCGAGCACACCGTCCGCGTCGGCGCCTGCGGCATCAGCACCGGCTTCCGCCCCATCCAGGCCAAGTTGGCCAGCACCTACGCCGACAGCCTCTGCGTCCAGCACTTTCAGGCCGTGACCTCCAGGCAGCACGCCGAGGGCCTGAAGCCCGGCGAGACCCTCGACATCTTCGAGGTCTTCGACGCCCGCGCAAACAAGTGGTCCGCGCTCATGCACCTCGCCGGCGAGCGCGGCATCGAACCCACGCGCATCTGCGCCATCGGCGACGAGATCAACGACGAGCTCATGGTCGGCTCCGCGGCCCTCGGCATCGCCATGGGCAACGCCTGCGACAAGGTCAAGGCCGTGGCTCATCGCCATGCGCCGAGCCACGACGACGACGGCGTCGCCTTCGCCATCGACAAGATCCTCGACGGAGCCTGGTAGCGTGCAGTCCCTCGCGCAGATCCGCGAAATCCTCGACGCACGCGGGCTGAGCCCCCACAAACGCTTCGGCCAAAACTTCCTTATCGACCAGAATCTCGGCCGCAAGCTCGTCGACGCCGCCGAGCTCAACGCGGGCGACCTCGTCCTCGAAGTCGGCCCCGGCACCGGAACACTCAGCGAAGAGATCCTGTCGCGCGGCGCAACGCTCATCGCCTGCGAACTCGACCGCGGCCTCAGCGAACACTTGCGCGACCACTTCAAGGACAGCGCCGCGTTCAGTCTCATCGAAGGCGACTGCCTCGCGCGCAACCGCACCCTCGCGCCCGAACTGCAAGACGCAGTCGCAGGAAGGCCATTCCGCCTCGTCGCCAACCTCCCCTACGGAGCCGCGTCCCCGCTCATTTCAACTCTTCTCACCCGCCATCCCAACTGCTCGGGTCTCTTCGTCACCATCCAGCGCGAGGTCGCCGACAAGCTCGTCGCGCGCCCCGCCTCGCGCCAGTACGGCCCGATGGCCCTGCTCGCGTGGGCCGCCGCCGACACCGAGTGGATCGCGACCGCCCCGCCCACCTGCTTCTGGCCGCGCCCGGAGGTCACCAGCGCGATGATCGCCCTGCGCCGCTTCCCCGAGCCGCGTGTGGAAAACCTGACCGCCTTCTCCGAGTTCCTCACCCGCGCGTTCACGAACCGGCGCAAGCAGCTCGCCTCTGTTCTCTCGCTCCAGTCCTGGCCCGAGAATGTCGATCCAAGGACGCGGGCCGAGGCCCTGGAGCCCGAACAACTCGTCCGTCTGTGGCGTCACGCCGAACCGGGGAACCCCCCACGTTGATTCACCGCATTCTGCCGATTTGCACCGCTTGTCGATGGCGTCCGCGGCCCCGCACTTCGTATACTCTGAGCGTCTGGAGGATCCTCCCCCGATGCACGCCGGGGCACAGAAAGTGACGGGCGCAGACCCCGCCTCGCAGACCGGCCTCAGCGGGCCCGAAGGACAAGCTCTCGGCTCCTCGCTCGGCCCACTCCTCCAACAGATCTGTCAGGGCAGACTCGCCGACATCGACTGGTTCCGTTCCACCTGGCAACGAGGCGGCGCGGCGACCGGCTTCAGCACCTGGACCTTCGACACAGGCGAATCCGTCGAGGTCATGGTCAAGCTACCCGTCGGCCCCATGGAACAGTCCTGGACCATGCGCCTCGGCGCAATCGAGCCGATCGCATGGAACGACGCAACCTCTGAGAGCATCCCGACGCCGCGCGTCGTCGCCACCGGCGAGGCCCTGGGCGGCTACGACCTCTCCTGGGTCGTCATGGAGCGATTCCGAGGCCACCCGCTGATCTCGCGTCTCGACCGCGATGCGGCGATCAAGATCATCCTCGCCGCCGCGGATTTCCAGGCCCGCGCCCTCGATACCTCCCCCGTGACGATCCCCACCTCCTGCTTGGATTATCGGTCCATCAGGACCCGCAGCCTCGAGGCCCTCGACCACGGCATGATCGAGCACGAGGACCGCTGGGCCGCGGCCCTGGATCGCGTCGGTCAACGACTCGACGACCTGATCGCCTGTTGGGAATCCCGCCCGATCGACGCTTGGTGCCACGGCGACCTCCACCCCGGCAACGCCATGTGGCGACGCTGCCAGGACGCCATCAAACGCTGTGTCCTCATAGACTTAGCCCTCATCCACCCCGGCCATTGGGTCGAGGACGCCCTCTATCTCGAACGCCAGTTCTGGGGGCACGAGGAGCTGCTGGGAGGGATCGAGCCGGTCGAGGCCCTCGCCCGGGCCCGCAGCGCCCTCGGCCTCGCCCTGGACGGGGATTATCGCGAACTGGCCCGTGCCCGCCGGGTCCTTCTGGCCTCGGCGGTGCCGTCGCTGCTCACCCGGGAGGGCAACCGCAAGTACGTCGAGCGGGCCCTGGAGATTCTCGAGGGCGACGGCGTGGCGTCGGCGGACCATGCCAATCGCCCCTAACGAGTCAGGATGGGCTATCCTGTGGAGCGATGCCCCGGGGGTCGGGGCAGGCGCAAGGATGACCTCGTTGACGGAAGGGGTGTGCGTTGGAAGCCTTCGAGACAATCAAGAAAGTGATCGCCGAGATCGAAGACGACATGCAGAAGGCCGCGGGCGGCAACAAGGCCGCGGGCACGCGCGTGCGCCAGGCCATGCAGGAAATCAAGAACGCCGCCCAGGCGGTTCGTCAGGAAGTCCTCGATCGTCGCAAGACCGACGGGTGAACAAGGCATGTCGTCGTTGATTGATTCCAAGCCCGTCGGCGAGCAGGAGAGGCTCCTGTTCGATCTCTCCACGATCGATCTGAGCGCGCGGATCCGTTCGCGCGAGCAGATCGCACAGATCAATCCGCATCGCGGGGCGATGGCGCTGCTCGACGCGGTCGTGTGGATCTCCGACGACTTCACCCAGACCGTGGGCGTTAAGGAGGTCACGGGCGACGAGTTCTGGGTGCCGGGGCACTTCCCGGGACAGCCCATGTACCCCGGCGTGCTGCAGGTCGAGACCGCCGCCCAGCTCGCGTGCTATCAGTTCAACGTCCGCAAGGATCGCCCGACCCTTGCGGTTTTCCTGCGGATCGAGAACGC
>JAJDDM010000031.1 GCA_029260315.1 Phycisphaerales bacterium
CGGCCTCCCTTCGGCCAACCATGCTCCTCGAAACTGTCAACCATGTCCCCGAACGACTGTCAGCTATGTCTCCGGTCTGTACACAAAGCCACGGCTGGTGGCACGTCAATCGGTCATCCGCATTCGTTCGAGTTCTCCGCCAGTTGACGCAAAGCGCTCTCACGGTTGGGCCTGTGATGACCCGCCAACGAATCACACGCTGTGAACGGACTCACTCCGCTCTATCACGTTCAGAATGGGCCAAGGCGAGGCCGGTTGATCCAGCCATACGGCTGGCCCTGGTCGGAAACTTTGTAGAAGCGATCGCCGCTCTTGGTGCGCACATAGACGTCGTTTGCCTCGAAGTCCTCGCGCGATTCTCGCTCTTCGGGGTCCGGGCCGGAGGCCTGGCGGTAGAGCACGACGCGGCCGTCGAGCAGGCCCATGTGCCCGCCCTTATCGTGGCGCACGGACACCTGGTCCTCGTTGCCCCACATGCCCTCGGTGAACTGGTCATTCCAGAAAAAGACGCTCTCTTCGACGAAGATCGGCAGGCTCTGAAAGAGCACCATGCGATCCTCGCGCTGGGCGGCGTAGGCCCTGGGCGTGGGATCCGTCGGGAACTTGAGCATGTATGTAAAGATCGTCGTCCCCAAGCGGGCGCCCTGGGTCTCGTCGAACATGGTGTAGTCGGTGTTGACCCCGGCGTTGTCGAAGAGCTCGGAGTCGTGCTCGTCGCCGTGGCGGGTTCGGCGTTGGTTCTTCGGACACTCACCGACGGCGTCGGCGTTGTCGACGTACTCGTAGAGCAGGCCGAGCCCGCCGGGGATGGGCAGGTTGCGCTCGTCGCGATCGAAGATCCAGTCGAGCGCCGGCCAGATCTGGTCCTGGTGGTTGTTGGCATACAGGGTGCTCGCCATGTTGATCTGCTTGACGTTGCTGGAGCAGATGGTGGTCTTGGCGATCTCGCGGGCGTTGCCGAGCGCCGGCAGGAGGATCGCGATGAGCACCGCGATGATGGCGATGACGACGAGCAGTTCGATGAGCGTGAACGCCGGGCGTTTGGGCATGCGGGGCCTCCGGGCCGCACGATAACAAGTGCGGCACCGCCGACCAACGCAGGATTGGTCGATCGGACCCGTACTTCGGGCATGGTGGCGGATTAGAGTCCAAATATTATCGGACTATATTCCTAGCGTTTCTACTCCATGGCCTTGAGTAGACGAACTTTTTCATACGATTTTTTCGTATAGAAGCTGTTGTGAGGTGTTCGTGTATGCGATTTTTTGGTATATTTCGTGGACTGCGGCAGGGAGGCCAGTCGATGGTAATGGAGTGCCCGAATGCCCTCGAAGCCGAAGGTGGAGACACGGACGTTGGTCTATCCAAGGGGTCTGCTGGACCCGAAGGGCTGGCTCAACTTTGTGCAACTGGATCCGTTCGCGCGTGCCTGGAAGAGGTTGGGGCTGGACGATGACGACCTGCGGGCGCTGGAGATTGCCATCATGGCCAATCCGACCGACGCGCCGGTCATCCGCGGCACGGGCGGGCTTCGGAAGCTGCGCTTTTCGCCGGGGGACTGGCAGGTGGGCAAGAGCGGCGCGATGCGCGTGTGCTACGCGTACTTTCGAGAGTTTGGTTTGGTGGCGCTTGTTGCCGCGTATGGGAAGGGCAGAAAGGACAACCTGACGGACCAGGAAGGGAATGTGATTCGAGAGCTGTTGAGAGAGATTGAAGAGTATCTGGCGCGTGGCGGTTCCACGAAGCGCGCCACGTCAGGTCGGGATGAGGTGTGATGATGGCCAGTGTGAACGACGAACAGAGTGTGGCGAATGAGATCATCGAGGGCCTGACGGGCCTGCGCGATGCGCTGCGCGACGGCGAGCGTCTGCACGAGCGGTTCACCATGCGGACGGTGCAGCTCGAGCTCGAGCCGCGAGCCTTCACGCCCGAAGAGGTCAGAGAGCTTCGCGACCTGTTCCGATCGAGCCAGGCGGTGTTCGCCAAGCTGATTGGTGTGAAGCCGTCGACGATTCAGTCCTGGGAGCAGGGAAGATCCGAGCCGCCGGCGTGGGGACGAAGGCTGTTGGAACTCATGACGAAGAATCCCGGGCCCTGGAAAGAGATTCTGGAGGACGGGGCGAGAAGGAGCGAGTCCGCCGGCTGCTGAGGCGCTCGCAATGAACGCCAGGGCGCGTTCAGACCATTCGTGGCGTGTGATAGTCATCACAGGCCCAACCGTGAGGGCGGGCGCCTCCCTGTGCTACCCCCTCCTCCTCTCGCTCGAAATGAGGACGGCGCCGATCTGCCAATGTGCCACGCGAGTACGTCGTAGACGCTCGCGTCCATGAGGCGATGAAGATGAGAGGAGGCCTGGTAGACGCCCTCCCTCATGGTCGGGCCTGTGATGTGAACGCCAGACCGCTACAACGGAGCTTGAGTTGCTCTGGAAGTGCTACGGCTTGCGGTACACACGCTTGGCCCAGACCATCGACATCGTGAGCAGGGCGAGCAGGATCGCGCCGTTGGCCTGGTGGGCGGTCGCCAGCAGCATCTCGTGGATGGGGACCTCGGCGAGATCGGCATCCTGGGCGATCTGATCGGCGGTCGGGACGCCCTCGCGATCGGTGCCGAGGACTGCGAACAGCGCGCCCACGCCGAGCATGACCTGGAGGGCGACGACGGCGAGGATGGTCTTGGCGAGGATGGGGCCGCGCTTGCGGAGGGCGTCGGGCGGTGCGTCGAGGCTCATGGCGCCCGCCGAGGCCATGATGGCGAAGACGATGACGACGACGCTGAAGCCGAGGTGGGCCATGAGGGCGTGGAAGCTCGCGGTGTGGCGATACATCGCGCCGAGGGCGAGTTGGAGGATGGTGGTGTGGGTCGCTGCGGTGGCGACGAACTTCCATCGGCGGAAGTCGCGGTTCGGAGAGCGGGGCATGGCCATCCACGCGGGGTGGAGCCAGACGGCCTGGGCGACGAGCAGGGCGAGGAAGAGCTGGGCGAGCACGCCGTGGAAGACGCCCAGCCAGGCGGATTGCTCGGTGACGCGGAGTCCGCCGAGCACACCCTGGAAGATGACCAGCAGCGCCAGGACGCCGGCCATCACCCGGACGATTCGGCGCTTGTCCATCGCGATGACGGATGCCGCGAGGGTGAGGGTGGTGAGCCCGACCATGGTCCCGAAGAGGCGGTGGGAGTGTTCGAGGAAGACGCGGTGGTCGCCCATGAGGGCGATGGGGTAGAGGAACATGTTGGCGCCGTAGGTGCCGGGCCAGTCGGGGACGGCCAGGCCGCTCTCTGACGACGTGACCAGCCCGCCGACGAGGATGAGTTCGAGGGTGGCGATGGCCGCGATCCACGCGAATCGGCTGAGCCAGGCGTGTGCGCCGAGGGGCGTCTGTCGTGCGATCGTTCGGGCGATCAGCCCGCCGAGGGCCCCGCCGATGGCGCAGGCGATGAGGAAGCCGAGGGCGATGAGCGGCGCGCCGGGCTTGAGCGAGCTGTCGATGGTGATGCTGGGGTCGGGGCTGCTCAGGGAGGTGGTGCTGAGGAGGGTTCCCAGGGCGAGGAGGTTGACGAGTCCCGCGATGAGCCCGGCGACGAGGCCGAGCTTCCAGCCGGCGCGTTCGCCGGCGTGGCGGACGGACATCGCGATCGCGCCGACGAGCAGCCCGGCGAGGATGGGGGCAAGGACGGGCTGGGGCAGGGTCATGCCGGGGAGGTTGCCCAGGAAGAATCCGGCCCAGAGGACGACGACAGCGCCGAAGGCGCTGGCGATCGCCTGGATACCGAACGAAGGCCGAGTGTCAGTGGTGTGGGCGAGGGGGGCGGACATGGGTCAGTCTTTCCTGCGTGTTTTTCCGCCCCGTGCGGGCCGAAATCGCGATCGGGAGGCTGCTGAGACCGATTCTCAACTGGGTTTCCGGGGGCGTCGGGCGCTTGACCTTTCCGAAGATCACGCACATATTACGGTCCCACAGCAATCGCGGGGAAGGCTCGGGTCGGCCCGCCTCGTCGATTGGCAAGGAGCGTGCGCATGGCAGGGCTCTTCCCGAAATGGACCAACGCGCTGCCCACGGTGACCGCGATGGCGGTCCTGGGCGGGGCCGTCACGACGGTCGGCGCGGTCTGGTACTACTTCACGCCCAAGTACTGGGAGGTCGGGTACATGCCCGACCAGCCGAGCACGGGGTTCAACCACCAGATCCACGCGGGCAAGCTGGGCATCGACTGCCGGTACTGCCACACCAAGATCGAAAAGAGCGCCGAGGCGAACATCCCCAACGTCGCGACGTGCATGGGCTGCCACGCGGAGAACCGGATCAACCCGAACTTCGTGAAGGATGAGCGGGTGCAGTTCATCCGCGACGCGTACGCGGCGGACGCTTCGATCGAGTGGCGTCGGGTCCACAAGCTGCCGGACTATGTGCGCAACTTCCCGCACCATGTACACATCAAGGCGGGCGTGAGCTGCTACTCGTGCCACGGGCAGATCATGGGGATGCCCGAGGTGTTCCAGTCCGAGCCGCTGAGCATGGGCTGGTGTCTGGAGTGTCACCGGGATCCGGAGAAGCATCTTGTGCCGGCGGACCAGGTGACGAAGCTGACGTGGGTGGAGCAGGAACTGAGCGATCGTGCGCATGGGCGTTCGAGCGTGGATACCGAAGCGTTGCTGGGCTCGCTTCGTCGCGAGCCGCCGCAGTACTGCGGCGCGTGCCATCACTGAGAAGCGAGAAGCGATGCCTCATACGCAGTGTCCATCGACCAGTTCATCGACCAAGGGCAAGCGGGCCGCGAGCGATGCGCGCGAGCTGAGCCGCGTGGGCGGGACGGGCCAGAAGCTGTGGCGGAGCCTCGAGGAGGTGAGCGACACGCCGGCGTTCCGCGAGTTCGTGGAGCGTGAGTTTCCCGCGGGGGCCAGCGAGCTGCTGGGCGAGTCGCGGCGGGAGTTCATCAAGCTCATGGGCGCAGGGTTGGCGCTGGCCGGCGCCGCGACGATCCCCGGCTGTCGTCGGCCCGACCACAAGATCATGCCGTACTCGCGGGACGTGCCCGAGCAGGCGATCCCCGGCAAGGCGCTGTATTACGCGACGAGCATGCCGCTGCCCGGCGGCGGGGCCGAGGGGCTGATCGTCGAGACGCACGGGTACCGCCCGACGAAGGTCGAGGGCAACCCGCTGCACCCGCTGAATCAGGGCAAGAGCAGCGTGTGGGCGCAGGCGAGCGTGCTGGGGCTGTACGACCCCGACCGCCTGAAGTACTGCCTGTATCGCGCGGGGCGTGAGGGTGCGGGTCGTGGGGGCGAGGCGCAGCCGGCGAGCTGGGACGACTTCAAGCACTGGTGGAATGAGCGGTCGGGGCTGAGCGCCAAGTACGCGGCCAATGGCGGGCGGGGGCTGGCGTTCCTGGTCAACAAGAAGTCGAGCCCCAGCCGCGAGTTCGTCAAAGAGTCGCTGATGCGCCGCTATCCCAACGCGATCTTCGCGGTGCACGAGCCGGCGACGGCGGATACGCCCATCCGCGGGTCGCAGATGGCGTTCGGGCGTCCGATGCGCGAGCAGCTCGATCTGAGCCGGGCCTCGGCCGTTGTCTCGATCGGGCGGGACTTCCTGAACGCGACGCAGATGAATGAGCCGGGCGCGCTGGCCAACGCGCGCGATTTCGCGAGCACGCGGAACGTGCGGCATGCGGGCGATCCGATGAGCAGGCTGTACGTCTGCGAGACGGGGTTCACGATCACCGGGGCGAGCGCCGACCATCGCAAGGCGATGTCGCCGAGTGACTTGGCGCGGTTTACGATCGCGCTGTCGCGTGCGGTGCTGAACCGCCTCGGCGGCGGAGGCGAGCTCGGGGCGCTGCTGGGGTCGATGAATCTCGGGAACGAGGGCGCGTTTGAGAGCGCGTTCGTGGAAGCCGCGGCGGGCGATCTGGTCGAGCATCAGGGCGCGAGCGTGGTGCTGGCGGGTCCGAGCCTGCCGGCGGAGATCCACGCGCTGGTGCATGCGATGAATCGCCTGCTGGGCAACGTCGGCAGGACCGTGGGCTATCAGCCTTACGGAAGCGACGATGCGAGCTTGTGCCTGGAGGGCCTGAGCACGATCGGCGGGGCGATCGACGGCGGGGGCGTCGAGACGCTTGTTTGCATCGACGTGAACCCGGTGTACGACGCGCCGGCAGAGTTGGACTTCACGGCGAAGTTTGCGAGCGTGCGCCACACGATCACGCTGAGCGTGCCGACGACCGAGACCGCGGTCGTGAGCGAGTGGGCGCTCAACGGCGCGCACTACCTGGAGAGCTGGGGCGATACGCGCTCGCTCGACGGGACGATCGCGCCGATGCAGCCGATGATCGCGCCGCTGTTCGAGCCGGCGATGAGCGAGATCGAGTTCCTGGCGTGGCTGAGCGGCGATGCGCGGTTCATCGAGCGGTCGGCGCCGATCAAGGACGAGTTCGGGCGGGTGATCCCGCCGGAGGACCTGCCCGAGACCAACGGGCACGCAGAGCCTCATGTGACTGGTCGTCAGATCGTGCGCGAGACGTGGCAGGCGCGCGGGTACATCGGCGGCGCGTTCGAGGCCGGCTGGAAGCGGGCGCTGCACGACGGCGTCGTGAGCGGCACGCGGCGGACGTGGACCGACGCGGGCGTGGAGCGGGCGGCGCTGTTCGGGGCGGTCACGAGCGCGCTGCGGGGCATGTCGCTGGTGGCGACGCCGAGCCGGGACTCGCTGGCGGTGGTGATCGAGACGGCGCACGTTGGCGACGGGCGCTTTGCGAACGACGCGTGGCTGCAGGAGCTGCCGCAGAACGGCACGCGGGTGGTGTGGGACAACCCGATCCTGCTGAGCCCGGCGACGGCCAAGGCGCTGGGCGTGATGCCCGAGCCGTACACCGAGAAGCTGCCCGAGGGGCGGGTGGTGAGCCTGATGCACGAGGGGCGGAAGGTCGAGGTCCCGGTGTGGATCCTGCCGGGGATGGCCGACAACTGCGCGATCGTGACGCTCGGGTACGGGCGGACCAAGGCGGGCGCTGTCGGCAACGGCGTGGGCTACGACATGAACCCGCTGCGCGGGCGATCCGGCGCGGTGGCGCTGGCGGGGGTGAAGCTCTCCAAGACCGGCAGCAGCAGCTTCGTCGCCAGCACGCAGAACCATTGGTCGATGGAGGGGCGCGATTCGATCGTCCGCCAGCTCGACAAGAAGTGGTTCGACGAGCACGCCGACGAGCCGATCGAGCCGCAGAAAGACGAGATCTATGGGAGGTTCGAGAAGAAGCTCAACATGGCCGAGCAGCTCGGCGAGCTGAGCCACACGCCGCCGAACATCGGCGCATACGACAACCCGTTCAACGAGAGCCCGGGCGACCCGACCGAGGACGCGCGGTACTCGAAGCGGCCGCAGTGGGGGATGTCGATCGACCTGAGCACATGCACGGGCTGCGGCGTATGCACGATCGCGTGCCAGGCGGAGAACAACATCCCGGTGGTGGGGAAGAAGGAGTCTGGCAAGGGGCGCGAGATGCACTGGATCCGCGTCGATCGGTATTTCACGGGCGAGGACCCGTTCCATCCCGAGGAGATGCTGCACCAGCCGGTGCCGTGCGTGCAGTGCGAGAACGCGCCGTGCGAGACGGTCTGCCCGGTGAACGCGACGAGCCATGGCCCAGAGGGCATCAACCACATGGCGTACAACCGCTGCATCGGCACGCGGTACTGCGCGAACAACTGCCCGTACAAGGTGCGGCGGTTCAACTGGATGGACTACAGCCAGGTGAAGTTCAACGGCGGGTACGTCGGCGAGGAGGCGCTCAGCGCCGTCGGCATGGACCCCAAGAACCAGAACCTCATCCCGGCCCGCTTGCGGGCGCGTCTGGACGAGATATCCCAGATGCAGCGCAACCCCGACGTGACCGTTCGCGGCCGCGGCGTGATGGAGAAGTGCAACTACTGCGTGCAGCGGATCAACGCGGCCCGCTACGAGACCAAGCTCCAGGATCTGGACAACATCCCCGACGGGTTCTTCCAGAGCGCCTGCCAGCAGGCGTGCCCGAGCAACGCGATCACGTTCGGCGATCTGCTCGACCATTCGAGCGAGGCCCACGAGGCCCGCAACAACCCGCGCAGCTACCTGCTGCTCGGGTTCCTGAATACGCGCCCGCGGACGACGCACATGCTGCGGGTCCGCAACCCGCACCCGGATCTGATCGCCGAGGACCGTCTGACGCACGACCCGCTGGCGCATGGCGCCCACGGCGGGGGCCACGGGGAGGGCGGCCATGGCGCCGACGATCACGGTGATGACGGTCACAACGACGGTGACGGCGGGCATTCGTTCCTTCACAACCCACGCCGAACGCATGAGGATTCGGGCTACGCCCTGAGCCTCAAGGTGCTCGGTAGCGCAACGGGGGTCCCGGCATGAGCACGATCCACCCCGACCAGGCCGCGGCTCAGCAGTTGATGGGCAAGGGCGCCGTCGCCGGCGGGCCGATGCCCGATCCGGGCGATGGCTCGCTGATCGAGGACCCGAGCGTTCGGGCGCCCCTGGTGCTCAACAACCGCGGGTTCTCTGAGATCACCGAGATCGTCTGCGGGTACGCCGAGAAGCCGTATCCCGATCGTGCGATGCTGCTGCTGCTGGGGCTGGCGGCGACGCTCGCTGGGCTTGGCGGGCTGATGGTCCTGTACCTGTTCATTACCGGCGTGGGCGTCTGGGGCCTGACCAACCAAGTTGACTGGGCCTGGGACATCACCAACTTCGTGTTCTGGATCGGTATCGGGCACGCCGGGACGCTGATCAGCGCGATCCTGTGTCTGTTCAAGCAGAAGTGGCGCACGGCGGTGAATCGTTCGGCGGAGGCGATGACGATCTTCGCGGTGATCTGCGCGGGCATGTTCCCGGCGATCCACGTCGGTCGCATCTGGTTCATCTGGATGGTGTTTCCGATCCCGAACGCCAACGCGATCTGGCCCAACTTCCGCTCGCCGCTGCTCTGGGACGTGTTCGCGGTGAGCACCTATTTCACGGTGTCGCTGCTGTTCTGGTACATGGGCCTGATCCCCGATATGGCGACCTTGCGTGATCGGGCGCACAAGCGGATGCTCCAGGCCAAGCGTGCCGGCGAGAAGGTCTTCCTGCCGGATCTGGTCCGGGCGTATGCGTTCGGGGCACTGGCGGGCGGGTGGCGGTTCAGCAGCAGGCACTGGCATCGGTATGAGGTCGCGTATCTGATCCTGGCGGGGATCTCGACGCCGCTGGTCTTGAGCGTGCACTCGATCGTGTCGTTCGACTTCGCGACCAGCGTGATGCCGGGGTGGCACACGACGATCTTCCCGCCGTACTTCGTCGCGGGGGCTATTTTCGGCGGGTTCGCGATGGTGCTGTTCCTGCTGATCCCGGCGCGGGAGATCTACCCGCACATGAAGGACATCCTGACGCTGCGCCACCTGGAGAACATGGCCAAGATCATCCTGGTGACGGGCATGATGGTGGGCTTCGCGTACGCGATGGAGTTCTTCATCGCGTGGTATAGCGGGAACGAGTACGAGGCGTTCATCTTCGTGAACGGCCGGGCGTTGCCGACGTGGCTGAGCGCCGACGGGGCGCCCTACTGGTGGGCGTACTGGATCATGATCTCGTGCAACGTGCTGAGCCCGCAGGTGTTCTGGAAGCGGTCGCTGCGGACCAACCCGCTGGTGATCTGGATCGTGGCGCTGCTGGTCACGATCGGCATGTGGTTCGAGCGGTTCGTGATCATCGTGACGAGCCTGCATCGGGCGTTCCTGCCGGCCGAGTGGCACATGTTCCACCCGACGCCGGTGGACATCCTGACGTTCGTGGGCTCGTGCGGCATCTTCCTGACGCTCTTCCTGCTGTTCATGAAGTTCCTGCCGATGTTCGCGATGGCCGAGCTCAAGGCGGTGATCCCGCAGGCGCACCGCCACGATCCGGACGATCCGCTGCACGCGCATGACGACGACGCCCATGGCGAGCATGGCGACGACAAGGGAGGTCACTGACATGTCAGTTGCCGACTACTTCCCGATGCTCAAGCCGTTCCTGCCCTCGGGCTTGCAGGATCCGCCGGCGCGGTTCACCGGGCCGACCGGCAAGCCGGTCCATGGAATCCTCGCGCAGTACAGCGCCGTGGACCCGGTCTGGAACGCGGGCGAGACGGTCCGCGACGCGGGGTTCACTGCCTGGGATCTGCACTCGCCGTTCCCGATCCACGGGGTCGAGGACGCGATGGGGTTCAAGCGGACGAAGCTGCCGTATATCTCGGCGGCCGTGGGGCTGACGGGCGCCGGCCTGGGCTTCCTGATGCAGTGGTGGATGAGCGGGAACTACGAGATCGTGGTGCAGGGCAAGCCGCCGACGGCGTGGGAGCCGTATGTGCCGATCATCTTCGAGTCGGGGGTTCTGCTGTGCGCGTTCGCGACGCTGGGCGCGATGTTCGCGATGAACGGGCTGCCCCGGCTGCACTACCCGCTGTATAGCCACGAGCCGTTCCTGGCCTCGAGCGACGACAAGTTCTTCGTGTATATCGAGGCGAAGGACGAGAAGTTCGATCTGGTGCGGACGCGCGAGCTGCTGGAATCGACCGGGGCGGACCGGGTCGACGTGATCGAGGATGAGTAGGCAGCAGGCAGCAGGCAAGAGGCAAGAGGCAGAAGGCAAGAGGCGATGGTGAAGAACATGCCAATCAAAGTGCTCGCCGTGCTCGGGGCCTCGTCGCTCGTGGGGATGGCGATGTCCGGCTGCCGGGGCGATCGCTCGGACAAGCCGCCGAGGGAACTGCTCCCGGACATGGACGACCAGCCGCGGGTCAATCCGCAGTCCGAGAGCGAGTTCTTCGCGGCGATCGACGGGCGGGCGATGCGTCAGCCGGTCGTGGGCACCGTGGCGTTCGCGCGCCGTCCGCTGGTCGCGACCGGCGATGAGCCCTGGATGCAGACCGCCCGCGAGGAGCGGCGGGATCTGCTGGAGGCCGACCCGCGCCGGTATCTGGGTCTGGTTCGCGAGGAGGACCCGGCGGAGGTCTGGCGGTTCAACACGCCGGCGCTGTGGGTCGAGCGGATCCCCGGCTCGGTGGATATGGCGATGCTCAATCGCGGACAGGACCGGTTCAACATCTACTGCGCCGTCTGCCACGGCTACGCCGGCGAGGGCGGCAAGATCGTGGTGGAGAACGGCGTCGAGGTCGAGTCCGGCGGGATGGTCGGGCGTCGATTTGCGACGCCGCCGGCGAACTACCACGACGCGAAGTACCAGCGTGAGAGCAGCGAGCGCACCGGGCGAGACGGGTACTTGTTCTACACCGCAATGTACGGCGTGGAGCACGGGGCCAAGATGCCCGGCTACGCCCACGCCCTGAGCACCGACGATGCGTGGGCGATCGTCGCGTACATCCGGGCCTTGCAGGAATCGCGGCGGGGCACGCTCGCGGACGTGCCCGAGGAGCAGCGCCGGATCCTGGAGCGTCAGCAGGGCGGGAACGCCGCGATCGATACCGACTCGGGCGCCGAGCTTGCCGGGGGTGGATCATGAGCCAGATCGACGCCTATCAGAGACAGCTCGAGGCCGTCGCTCGCCACCCGGCGATGAGCGATGACAACATCCACGTCCGCAAGGGTGCGCTGGATGCGCCCAGCAACGTCCTGATCGTGCTCGGCATCGTCGGGCTGCTCGCCACCGGCGCGTTGGCGATGATCTTCAACGTCAAGCACGCGCTGGCCGCCTACGAGGTCGGCGTGTTCACGGTGACCGCCTTCAGCCTCGGCGGGATGTTCTGGACCATGGTCTTCTACCTGGTCAACGCGGGCTGGACCGGGACCATCCGCAGGCAGCTCGAGAATCTGATGATGATGCTGCCGGTCTGCCTGGCCATGATCGCGGTCATCGTGGTCGTCGAGCTGGCCTCCGGCGGGGTGTTGCTGAGCTGGATGGGGATCGACCCGGCGACCGATCACCTGCTCGACGTGAAAAAGGGCTTCCTGAACGAGCCGTTCTTCGTTGTTCGCTTCTTCATCTACGCCGGGCTGTGGATGTTCCTGGCGACGAGCTTGTGGCGTAACAGCATCCATCAGGACGCCACCGGCGATCGCATGCTGACGCGCAAGAGCCGGTTCATGAGCGCCTGGGGCCTGCCGGTGTTCGCGCTGAGCCTGGCCTTCTTCGCCTTCGACTTCCTGATGGCGATGGATTACCGGTTCTTCAGCACGATGTGGGGCGTGTACTTCTTCGCGAGCTGCGCGCTCGGCTCGATCGCCGTGACGCTGCTGATCCTGTGCATCCTGCGCTCGCTGGGGCTGCTGACGGGGCTGGTGACCAAGGAGCACACCCACGACCTGGGCAAGCTGCTCTTCGGCTTCACCGTCTTCTGGGCCTACATCGCCTTCAGCCAGTATTTTCTGATCTGGTACTCCAATATCCCCGAGGAGACCGCGTGGTACGTCAACCGCAAGGTCGGCGGGTGGGAGAACGTCGCGACGCTGCTGGTCATCGGGCACTTCATCATCCCGTTCCTGATCCTGCTCTTCCGCGACATCAAGCGCAACGTTGCCGGGGCGGCCATCCTCGCGGCGTGGATCATCCTCATGATCGTCCTGGACTTCCTCTGGATCGTCCGGCCCATGGTCTACGTCGGCGACATGCTCGACGCGAACCCCGGGCCGACGGGCTGGATCCTGGATATCGCGGCGATCGTGGGGGTGCTGGGGATCTGGTTTGGATTCTTGCTGAAGCGTATCGCCAGGGAGCCGCTGGTCGCGAAGAACGACCCGCGGATGCCGGAGGCCTTGGGGCACAGGAACTATGTGTAAACACGCATTGACGAGCGGCGGCATGCATCCGAAGTGGATTCTTGCCGAACAGGAAAGAATACTGCGAGAGTAGAATATTGTGAGGCCCGTATGAGCCACGAACCACATTACCTGCCGCACGAGCACGAGCACGCCGACGCGTGGCATCGCCACACGACCGACGAGGGCTCGCCGCAGTCCGAGCACCTCTCGCAGGTGAACCCGGTGGCGCTGATCGTCACGCTGGGCGGGATGACGGTGTTCACGGTGGGGGCGATCGTCGTGACGGCGATCTACTACATCCAGTACACCGAGAATCTCAAGCAGGAGCTGCGCGAGACGACGGATATGGCCAGCCAGCAGATCGAGTACCGCACCACGGTTTCGGTCATGCAGGACGTGTACGCCTGGGAGAATGCCCAGGAGGGCACCGTGCGAGTTCCCGTTTCGCAAGCGATGGAGCGTGTGGTCGAGGACTACCAGCGCCAGGAGGCACGCCGGGATGATGGCTGAGCGCCGCTCGCCCATCTCGGGTTTCCTGGTGCACTCCCTTGCGGCGTTGGCGATCGCGTCGTCGGCGTCAATGGCGCAGCTCATCAGCAAGGATCTGCCCGAGCCCGCCGAGGGCGTCGAGGTGACCGAGAAGCTCGGCGATCGCGTGCCGGGACCGATCATGCTCCAGCGCTCCGACGGCATGGCGGTGGATCTGTGGGATTCGCTCGGCGACGACAAGCCGGTGGTGCTGGTCCTGGGCTACTACACATGTCCCTTGATCTGCCCGCTCACGTTCGAGACGCTGGTCAAGGTGCTCAGTGACGTGGATTACACGGTCGGCGAGGACTTCCGCGTGCTCGCGGTGAGCTTCGATCACACCAACAGTTCCGAGGACGCCGAGGCGAAGCGTCAGTTGGCGCTGGTCGGCTACGACCGCGAGATTACGCCGACGATCGAGGACGGGTTCGTGTTCACGGTTGGCAGCGAGTCCAACGCGAGAAAGCTCGCAGGCGCCGTGGGGTATCAGTACAAAGCGCTGCCGAACGGGGAGTACTCGCACCCGGTGGCGCTGGTGATCCTGACGCCGGAGGGCAGGGTGAGCCGGTACATCTACAGCTTCAACTACGAGCCTCGCGAGATCAAGCTGGCGCTGCTGGAGGCGACCGAGGGGAAGATCGGCAAGTCGATCGGCGACTACTTCCTGCATCTGTGCTTCAGCTTCGATTCCTCGACGGGCAAGTACACGCTGGCGGCGTTCCGCCTGATGCAGATCGTCGGGGCGCTGACGGTGGTGCTGCTGGGCGGGTTCATCGGCGGGATGTTCCTGATGGGGCGCCTCCGCCAGCGTGAGAAGACCAACTCCGAACCGGTGCTGGCCTCCCATCCAGCGGCCGGCCATCCAACGGGAGCCGCGACATGATTCACCTCCTCGCCAGCGTCGGGCCCGTGCAGGAGTTGTTCTTCCGCGACAACGGGCAGGCGACCTATTCCAGAGATTCCGACCTGATCTTTTTGGGACTGTTCTGGTTCAGCTTCGTGACGTTCGTCGTCATGATGGCGCTCATGATCTACTGGACCATCAAGAACAGGGGCTGGAAGAAGGGCGTGCGCGTGCAGCGCAGCGCCAGCCACAACAACGTGATGGAGCTCACCTGGACGATCATCCCGACGCTGCTGGTGGTGGTGATGTTCGTCGTCGGCTTTCGGGCGTACGCGAGGCAGGTCGTGAGTCCCGACCAGGCGATCAACCTCGATGTCGCCGCCAGCAAGTGGAGCTGGGAGATCACCTATCCCAACGGCAGCGGCGCGACCGAGACGACGGCGCAGAACGACGTCGGCGCCAACGCGGCGCCGATCTTCGTCATCCCCGAGGACACGCCGATCAAGCTGACGATGTCCAGCGCCGACGTCATCCACAGCTTCTGGGTGCCCGACTTCCGCATGAAGCAGGACGTGTTCCCCAACCGCTTCACCACCTATTGGTTCCAGTCCGAGAAGCTGAAGGACATGGATCGCGACAACCCGGATCTGGACTACCCCAACAAGGAGCACTGGCTGTTCTGTGCCGAGTACTGCGGCGACAACCACTCGGAGATGGCCGGGATCATCCGGATCGTCCCCAGGGAGGTCTACGCCGGGTGGATCCGCGAGCCGTTCGGCAAGGACCAGACGCTTCTCGAGATCGGCAAGACGCTGTACACCTCCAAGGGGTGCGTGCAGTGCCACACGACCGACGGCTCCAGCGGCACGGGCCCGTCGTGGAAGGATCTGTTCGGCTCGCAGAGCCAGTACAGCAACGCCCCGGCGTGGACGCTGGATGCCAACGCGGTGCGCGAGGCGGTGTATGAGCCCGCCGCGAAGATCCGCCAGGGCTTCCCCAACCAGATGGCGACCTACCAGGGTCGCATCAACGACAAGGAACTGCGGGCGCTGATCGCGTACATGAAGTCGATCAGCACATACACCACCGACTTCGATCCGGCCCAGACATGGGGCGATCTGGACCCGTCGGCGGAGGGCGCGGCGGACGGCGCGCAGGACTCCGGCGCAGAGGACACGGGCGGCTGAGCCGCGCCCACACACAGGCGAGCACCACGCCGAGAGGCAGAGCCATGAGCGACACGAGTTCCAACCCCGATCCCCACGAGTTCGACGCCGTCGATCACTCCCACGACCATCACGAGGGCAGCTATCTCGAGCCTGCGGGCGGGGTCTGGGCGACCATCAAGCAGTGGGCCCTCACCAAGGACCACAAGAAGCTCGGCGTGATGTACATGTTCGCCGTGCTGATCCTGTTCTTCCTGGGCGGCGTCGCGGCGCTGGGCGTGCGCGCCGAGCTGTGGGAACCGGTCCGCTACAAGACCACGACGACGGTCAACGACCAGGGCGAGACCGTGACCACCCAGGAGGTCACGGGCCAGATCTTCAACGTCGGCAGGCCCAAGGAAGAGCCGGTCACCGACGCCGACGGCAATCCGGTCCTGGATGACAACGGCGAGCCTCTCACCGAGACCGTCCGCGTCTACAACCTCCAGACCGGCAACGAGACCTACAACCGCATGTTCACGCTCCACGGGGCGATCATGGTGTTCATGGTCATCATCCCCAGCGTGCCCGCGGCCCTGGGCAACTTCTTCCTGCCGATCATGATCGGGGCCAAGGACGTCGCGTTTCCGCGCCTGAACCTCTTGAGTTGGTGGATCTACGTCTTCGGCTCGATCTTCGCGGTCGCCAGCATCTTCCTGGGCGGCGTCGACACAGGCTGGACGTTCTACACGCCCTACTCGACGACGACCGACGCCGACCACTGGCGCGTGGTGTACATGATCACCGGCGCGTTCATCCTCGGCTTCAGCTCGATCCTCACGGGCCTGAACTTTGTGGTGACGGTCCACAAGCTCAGAGCCCCGGGCATGGGCTGGTTCGACATGCCGCTGTTCATCTGGGCCCGGTACGCCACCGCGATCATCCAGGTCCTCGCCACCCCGGTCATCGGCGTCACCCTGCTGCTGCTCATCATGGAGCGGCTGCTGCACATCGGGATCTTCGATCCCAATCTCGGCGGCGACCCCGTGCTCTTCCAGCACTTCTTCTGGTTCTACTCCCACCCGGTCGTCTATGTGATGATCCTGCCGGGCTTCGGCATCCTGAATGAACTGCTGGCGGTGCATGCCCACAAGCGGATCTTCGGCTACCGGGCCGTCGCGTTCGCGAGCCTGGGCATCGCCGCGGTCAGCTTCATCGTGTGGGGCCACCACCTGTTCACGTCCGAGGGCTCGCTGGCGGCGACGGTCTTCAGCGCCCTGACGTTCCTCGTGGCGATTCCGACGGGCGTCAAGATGTTCAACTGGATCGCAACGCTGTACAAGTCGTCGATCGTGCTGAATACGCCCATGTTCTACGCCCTGGCGGTGCTGTTCCTGTTCGCCATCGGCGGGCTGACCGGCCTGCCCCTGGCGACGCTGGCCACCGACATGCACCTGCACGACAGCTACTTCGTCGTCGCCCACTTCCACTACGTCATGATGGGCGGCACGATCATGGCCTTCGTCGGCGGGCTGTTCCACTGGTGGCCCAAGATGTTCGGCAAGATGTACAACGACCGCTGGGCCATGGTCGGCGCGGTGCTCGTGTTCATCGGCTTCAACGTCACGTTCTTCACCCAGTTCTTCCTGGGCACGCGCGGCATGCCGCGCCGGTATGCCAGCTATGTCGATGAGTTCCAGATCTGGCACCAGATCTCGACGATCGGCTCGTACATCCTGCTGGTGGGCTTTCTGATCGAGGGCGCGGTGCTGCTGCACGCGATGATCGCCGGCAAGAAGGCCCCGCCGAACCCGTGGGGCGGGATGAGCCTGGAGTGGGAGACCGAGAGCCCGCCGATCGAGCACAACTTCCCGCACGAGCCGATCGTGAAGCACGGGCCGTACGACTACGACGAGGTCGTGCCGCCGCACTGGGATCCCAAGGACTATCCGCTGCCCGAGGGGGCGCCGAGCCACCATGAGCCGGGACATCACTGACCGAGCGTCTAACTTCCGAGCGCAAAGAGTCCGAGCCACCCGACCAACGCGAGTGAACGCATGAGCACGATCGACACCGAGAGCCCAAGCGCCAAGCAGCCGCTGTGGACGCGCATGACCCACGCGCACCACTTCCGCAGCCACGACGAGGAGTTCGACGCCTGCAAGATCGGCATGTGGCTGTTCCTCACCACCGAGGTCCTGCTCTTCAGCGGGTTCTTCGTCGCCTACGCGATCTTCCGCGCGATGTATCCCGAGGCCTTCCGGGGCGGCAGCCACCACCTCGACTGGCGCTGGGGCAGCCTCAACACCGCGATCCTGCTCATCTCCAGCTTCACCATCGCCTACAGCATCCGTTGCGCGCAGACGAACAACCAGTTCTGGCTGAAGTTCAACCTGCTGTTCACGGCGTTCTGCGGCCTAGCCTTCGCGGGCATCAAGTTCGCCCTGGAGTACGGGCCCAAGTGGGCCCAGGGCAAGCGTCCGGGCATCCTCTATGACTACCCCAATCCCGTGAACGAGTCCGAGCCGCTCTGGTGGAGCGTCTATTACATGGCCACCGGCACCCACCTCGCCCATGTGCTTATCGGCACGGCCGTCATCTTCATCATCTGGTACCGCGCCACCAAGGGCATGTACGGGCCCAAGCACTACACCGGCGTCGAGATCACCGGGTTGTACTGGCACCTGGTCGATCTCATCTGGATCTTCCTCTTCCCCCTTCTGTACCTGATCCACTGAGTACGCGGCTAGGAACACACAATGAGCAATACCGCCGAGAAAACCTTTGATCCCACTGACCCGCACGGGTTCCACGCCAAAGACACGCACGGGCATGTGATCCTCTCGCCGATGACGCTGATCGGGGTGCTCGTCGCGCTGATCATTTTCACCGTGCTGACGGTGTTCGCCAGCCGCTTCGAGGTCTGGCTCTCCGAGGCGTTCCAGTGGGAGATCCCCCAGTCTGTCAACGTCGCGATCGCGATGAGCATCGCGGTGATCAAGGGCCTGCTGGTGCTCATGTTCTTCATGCAGCTCAGGTACGACACGCCCTTGAACTCGATCATCTTCGGGACCTGCCTGCTCGCGTTTGGCTGCTTCATCGGCTTCACCGCGCTGGACCTGTTCACCCGCGACAGCATCGACCGGGCCCGCTCGGGCGAGATCAAGGCCGGGGGCCTGGCCGCGGCACACACACGCTACGAGCAGGTCTTCAACGAGAAGACCGGGCAGTGGGAGAGGAGGAAGGTCGATATCAGCGTGCTCGGCCTGCCGGTCGCCGAGCGCGCGAAGATTCGCGAGCGCGGCCCCGACGAGCAGCGCGTCAGCGCCCACCATGACGAGCCCGCCCCGCTGCCCACCGCCGACCGCACCGTCCGCCTCACCGGCCTGCACCTGTTCGCGATCCACGACGAGCACGGCGGCGATGGGCACGCCGAGGACGGACACGCCGAAGTCCAGGGCGATGACCACGCCAACGAGAACCAGGATGGGCACGCCGACGATCTCGCCCACGATCCCGGCGGCTGAGTCGGCTCACAAGGGAGACTCTCGATCCACGACGCATCTACCAGATCGACCCGCAAAGCCCCGCTGCTTCTCGTCGCGGCCCTCGCCCTGATCGTCTTCGCCTTCAGCGTCCAGCGCCTCTGGACCCGCGTCGCTCGCGCCAATGAGCAATCGCCGCCGACGCTGTTCTACTTCAAGCCCATCAATCAGACCGAGTTCGTCTTCGCCGGCGAGCCTGTTGTCATCTCCGACGATGTCGCCGAGGACGGGACCGGATCGGTCACGATCCGCTACGCCGACGACGAGCTGGTCCTGTCGATCTCGATCCCCGTGCGCTACGACCTCCCGAACCTCTCCAGCCACGACGACTGGATGCGGATCCTGCTGATGAAGGAGAACGAGGGGTTCGACCGCGAGCGAGCGAGGGCCGAGCGCCGGGCCGGCGTCGCCGACGCCCGCTGCGTGATCGTCACCCGCCACCAGCGCCCCGGCACCAACCCCGAGACCTACGGCGAGGTCTTCAAGTCCGACTGGCAGTTCTCGTTCTATGAACTCAAGCCCTCGGGCGGGTTCGAGTCACTCCCTCGGTTGGTCTATCCGGAAAGCGATCGCGCCCTGGCGAGACGCCAATCCAAGGCGAAGCGCGAGGGCAAGGAAATCCCCCAGCGTGCCGACAACGAACTCGTTCCCGGCACCTGGCCCTTCCACGCCGCGATGTTCGTGATGCCCTCCGGCGGCGCGCCCAAGGGCCTGCCGCCGAGGCCCGCGCTGGAGGCGATCTCCTGGACGCTGCCGGTCGCGAGCGTCTCGCTCGTCGTCGCGATCTTCTGCGTGGCGATGGCGCTGTCACCGACGCGGGAGCAGGTCAACAAGTAGAGGCCCCGGCGCAAGCCTGGGGTCTCCTTCGATCGGAGCCGGGTGCCGTGGTCTGACGAGGCTCCGCGAGGAAGGCCACGCGATCGGCCCGTTGCGAACATCACTCCCGCTGACTCGGCATGTCGGGATGCATTGAACGCATCATCGTGGCCTTCACTCGAAGACTCGTTCAGACCACGGCACCGCTTCACCGCACTACCACCACGCGATCCGCAGCAACGTCTTTGTAGACACTCTCGCTGCCATCAGGCCAGCGCACCCGGATCTCATCAATGATCGGCGCATCACCCAGCCCGAAGTGCGCCTCGGCGGGCTCCTGGCACAACATGCTCGTCCCCGCCGTGATCGCGCGTGTCCGCGTCACGTCGCCGACGCGCACGCTGACGACCGCGCCGATCGCCCGCGCGTTCGGCCCGTCCATCTGCGGCTGGATCGTGATCCAATGCCGGCGAGCGGCCAGCCCGAAGCGTCGATTCTCCAGCAGCCGCAGCCCGCCGTCGCTCGTCGCCTGGGCGAGATCGAGATCACCATCGCGATCCATGTCGAATGCGACGAGCCCGCTTGCAATAAACGTGTCGTCGAAGCCGACCTCGCGCGACACGTCGTCGAACCAGAGCTCCTGCCCCGGGCCGAGGTTTAGGAAGCATTTGGAGGGATCCTGGTCGTAGGGCGGAGCGCTGACCATGCCGTTGGTAACGACGAGGTCGAGCAGGCCGTCGAGGTCGAGATCGCCGAAGGTCGTGCCCCAGCCCCACCAGATCCCGCCGACGCCGGCTTGCCTGCCGATCTCGTTGAACGCGAGCGTGCCGTCTTGTGAGTCGTTGCGGAAGAGCACGCCGTGACGATCGAGTGCGAGGTCTTCCACTTCGGTGACACCGATGTCGAAGTCGCCGTCGTTGTCGAAGTCGCCCAGGGCCGCGCCCATGTCGTTCCATGCCAGATCAAGCCCGGCCTGCTGCGCGCCGTCGGTGAACGTCGCGCTGCCGTCGTTGAGCCAGAGCTTGTTGGGCGCAAAGTCGATCGCCCAGAAGAGATCCTGGTCGTTGTCGCCGTCGAAGTCGTGGATCAGCGGCTGCCAGTGCCAGCTCAGGACGCCGCCGAGGTTGCTCTGAAGGCTGTGCTCGCTGAGCGTGCCGTCCTGCTGGTTGAGCAGGACGCGCGCCTCGCCGCCCCAGAGCCCGAGGACGAGGTCGGGCCATCCGTCGCCGTTGAGATCGCCCGAAGCGATCCCGCCGCGATGGCTGGCTGAGTCGCTGACGCGATCCTCGCCGAATCCGCTCTGGGCCGTCACCTCGACGAACACGCCCGGCTGCGTCTGGCGATACACGAGGATCGTGTCGCGATTCGCGCACTTGGGATCGGAGGTGTTGAAGCAGTCGCCGACGATAATCAGATCGAGCAGGTTGTTCCCGTCAAGGTTGCCGTCGAGATCAATAAGCAACGCGCCGCGCCCCTGTTGAAGCGTGTCGATACCCGACGTGAGTGCGACATCCTCGAAGTGTCCGTCGCCGCGATTGCGGTACAGATGGTGCGGCACGCCCTCGTCGGTCGCGACGAACAGGTCGATGTCGCCGTCGTCGTCGTAGTCCGCCGCGGCGATTCCATTGACCATCCCCTGCGCCGGCACGAAAGGCGCGATGCCCCGCTGCGCCCCGATCTCGACGAACCGGAACTGCGTCGCGGGCCCGCGCGCGTTCATCACCGGCTGGGCGGCGAGGGCCAGTGCCGAGATGCAAAGCGCTGCGCTCACGCTTTTCCTCCGATGGGTGGGCGACATCGCCCGCGGCCTCCACAGCCTACCCGCCCTCACACGTCCCGCCAATGACAATCGCCCTTTGTCCGACCCGCGCAATCCGCGAAAAAAGCCGCCACCCGTGAAAGGAGTGGCGACCTCTGGGTCAGATAAGCCTCGCTCTTACTTCGTCACGTCGTGCGACCGCCCCGGCGGCGTCGCACGGTCGATCTCGATCGAGCCCTCCGTCACGCCCGCGTGCGTCGCTGCCGGCACATACCCGCCCTGACGCACAAAGATCTCCACCCGCCGATTCTGCGGCGTCCCGCCCTTGGCGTTGTTCGGAACGATCGGATCGAACGACCCGCGACCCGCGGCGATCAGCCGCTCGGGCGCGATCCCCATCTCCTGCAACACCTTGTGGACCGAGACCGCCCGGTGCGTCGAGAGATGCAGGTTGGAGAAATGACGCTGACGCGTCGCCGCACTCATCGGCTCGCTGTCGGTGTGTCCGACGATTTCAATCGCGGTGCTGATCGCCGCCTGGTCATTGAGAATCCCCGCGAGCTTGCCCAGCGTCGTGCGAGCGCTGTCCTTGACCACGGCGCTGCCGGAATCGAACGTCAGGTCGCTGTTGAACCGCAGCATCTGGCGCTCGGGGTCGTAGCTCATCAGGTCCGAGTACTGGCGGGCCAGGTTCGCCAGGGCCCGATTGGTGCTCGGGTCCAGGCGGACGTCGAAGTTGTCGATCTGGTCGCCGAACTCGCGGATCGTCCGGTCGCGCTCGTTGAGCTGGGCCTCGAGACTCGCGATCTCGATCTGGTACTGGTCGATCAGATCGCGGGCGTCCTGGTTGGCGTTGCCACGCTCGCCGAGCATCGCCCGGGCCTCGCGCAGCTCATCCTGGAGCCGCTGGTTCTGATCCTGAAGCGAGCGGTTGGTCTCGCTGAGCTTGTCGCCCCGCGTCGCGCACCCGCCCAGCAGAATCGCGATGCTCGCGATCGTGAGCCCGATTCTCGTTTTTCCCGACAGCGTTCCCGATAGCCGCATCGCGCACCTCCCTGTGACACTCATGAGCCGACACTCGTGAGCCCGCTCCTCGGGCCCAACCGCGAGTCCATGCGATCAGAGAGAATACGCTATCTGCGCGCCGCCCGCTTGCGACAGCGGCCCTTCTCGTGTTTCCATCGACATGCCATCCACAAACGCCCCACATTTCCCCATGCCTCAGAACACGGAGCCCTGGATCCGGAATCTGCGCGAGGGCGGCCTGTTGTGCCTCGACGCCGGGGCGATCGTCGATGGGCACGCCTGCGACCTGCGCCCAGCCTCGATGCTCCTGCGGGTGCGTCGCGTGGGCCTGTCGGCACAGCCGCCAGCAATCGACAGCGAGATCCTGGCCGTGGATGCCCCGAGCGCCATCGACACTCATCCGGATTCCCCGCTGGCCGTGCGGGTGGATCTGACAGACTCCTTGCTGATCCCGGGCTTGGTCAACGCCCATGCCCACCTGGACCTGACCCACATCGGCCCGCGCCCGCACGACCCCGCGGACGGCTTTATCGCGTGGGTCGAGCATGTGCGCTCTCATCGCGCGATCGCACCGGGGCAGATCGAGGCCTCGGTCCGCGAGGGCGTGGCCCTCAGCCTCGTGGGGGGCACGGTCGCGATCGGCGACATCGCCGGGGCCCCGGCCGGGCGTCCGTCGCTCATCCCCAATCGCACGTTGCGAGCCTCGCCGCTGGCGGGCGTCTCCTACCTGGAGTTCTTCGCCATCGGCACACGCGAGTCGGCGTCGCTCGATGCCGTGCAGAGCGTGCTCGCCGAGGGGCTGGCCGAGGGAGAGGCGGACGATCCGGTCCGTTTGGGATTGCAGCCGCACGCGCTGTATTCCGTTTCGCCGAGCGCCTACCGCTGGGCTCAGGAGCAGGCTCAGGAGCACGGCCTGGCGGTCGCGACGCATCTCGCCGAGACGGTGGAGGAACGCGAGTTCATCGGGCGTGGCGAGGGGCCCCAGCGGGCATTCCTCGAGTCCCTGGGCCTGTGGAACGATGAGTTGAAGGCCTCGGTCGGGCGTGGGCTGGATCCGGTCGCTCACCTCGCCGACGTCCTCGCGATGGGGCCGATCACCTGCGCTCACGTCAACGACGCCGGCGACGCGGCGATCGACACGCTCGCACGCTCAGAGGCGTCGGTCGTCTACTGCCCGCGCGCCAGCGCCTACTTCGGTGCCGAGACCCGCTTCGGCCCGCATCGCTATCGCGACATGCTCGACGCGGGCGTCAACGTCGCCCTCGGCAGCGATTCGATTATCAACCTGCCCGCCGACACAGCCCGGCGGGGGATCTCGATCTTCGACGAGATGCGTCTGCTCCATCGTCGCGACGGCGTCGAGCCCCGCCGACTGCTGGCAATGGCGACCCTCGGCGGGGCGGCCTCCCTCGGGCTCGATCCGACGAGATTCCGGTTCGATCCGGGCTTCAGACCCATGGGCATCGTCCGCGTGCCGATAGAACGTGTCGGCGGAGATCCGCTTCGCGAGGCTCTCGCGGGCGAGGAGACGCTGAGCTTGCTGTTTCACGGCAATATTTCTGGTTTGGCAGGAATCGGGACGTGATCGAGACTCGTATGATTCCGGGCATGCAAATCGGCTCGGAATCTGGAGATAGGCGAGCGTGCTCCGTCGAGGTGGGGGGCTCATGAGCGCCAAGTGGCGGCGGAACCTGGCGAGGGACGACGAGGTCTTCCCGCCTTGGGCTTGGCCCGCGAAGTTCGTGCTGCGCGCGTTCAGCAGCATCCCGCTGGCGGTGGTGCTGCTGTCCTTGGTCGTGGTCTACGCGACGCTGGCGAGCGTGCCCATCGGGCTGCTTGCACAGATCCCGACGTATCTTGTCGTGCTGGCGAGTCTTGTTGCGTGCTCGATCCTTCCCGGCGCGCTCGTCGCGTGGGCGGTTCGTGGGAACGGGGCGGGGACGCCCCGGCTCGCGATCGCGGGTGGTGTTCTCATCACGCTGCTCGGGGCGGGCGCGTGGTACGCCTTTCTGTATCCGCTTCTCAAGTACGACTGGGGCACGGGCGAGGGGCTCATGCTCTTTACGGGGTTCTGCGAGGAGTACGCGGGGACGACGCTGCGGCGTTTGCCGGCGCTGGAAATGAGCGAGATTGAGTTCTACTCGTGGTGGCCCATGCGGCTGATCCTGCTGCTGTTCGTCGCGAACATGGTGATCGCGACGCTCCGGCGGATCGAGTTCCGCTTCGTGAATATCGGCGTGTTGAGCGTGCATACCGGCATCGTCCTGCTCGCCCTGGGCAGCGTGTATTACGGGTCGATGAAGCGAGAGGGCGATGCGCTGCTGATCGCGGGCCCGCCCACGCCGACCGGCGAGATGATCCCGGGCCAGTGGGAGGGCGTGTATTACGACGCGCTGCGCACGGCGTTGCACGTCCGCGCGCCCGGGAGGAACTGGACCCAACTCCCGCTGCGCGGCGTGCCGCGCTACAACGATTACAACATCGAGGCGAGCGCGGGCGAGACGCTGTTCGCGGGATTCCAGGAGGCGCTGCGTCAGTTCGACGATGGCGACCGGGTGCTCGATATCGCGGCGCCGGAGATCCCCGGGGAAGACAGCGATCTGGGCGATCTGAGTTTCCGCGTCGTCGGCTATGTTTCGTATGCGGCGGATCGCGACGAGACGGATTGGATCGAGGTCGATCTGGCGTCGCTGCGCTCGATCCCCCGGAACTTCCGGGCGAACCCCGTACGGATGATCGAGATCTCGATGCCGGTCGCCAACGAGCGGGGCGAGCGGGTGATGCGGACGACGCCGATGATGTTCCTGCCGCGAGACCCGGCGGGCTCGCTGGTCGAGATGGAGAACCTGACGGTCGAGTACGAGTTGAATCGCAGTCCCGAGCGGACGCGCGAGTTGCTCGAGGAGGTGTCGGCGGGTGTGGAGCACGCGCTGCTGATCGAGGCGGGCGACCATCGCGCGGTGTATCCGCTCGAGAGCGCATATTCGACGCCGGAGTTCGACGTATTCGACGCCGAGAACACCCCGGCGAGCGAGACGATCGTGGTGGGGGACACCGGTTTCGAGGTGGACGTGCTGGCGCTGCTGCCCGAGCCGCCGCTGCAGATCGTGACGCGTGGTTACGAAGGTGCGACGAGCAGCATGGCGCTGCTGCGGGTGCGTCCGACCGGCGGCGAAACCACGGAGCAAGACGATGGATCGGCCCCGGAGATCGACCCCTCGCCCGCGCCGCCGACGGAGGAGCCCTACATCCGCTGGATCTACAGCAGATTTCCCGAGATCACGCAGGACTTCCTGCGCGAGCGCACGCCCGACGGTCGTCCCGTGCGGCGCGATGCCGACCCGGCGATCCGCATCAGCTACATCGACCTGTCGCGCGTGCGGTTCCATCTCAACGAGCGGCGAGAGCCGGATGGCTCGCATGCGATCGACCTGATCGTTCGCGCGCCCGACGGCGAGGTGACCCATATTGAAAACCTCGGTTCGCACGAGGGGCACGCCGATCTGATTCGGATCGTCGAGTCGTGGGACCACGCCGAGAAGTTCGAGCGCCCGATCCCCGTGCCCGAGCACTTGCAGGAGATGGACGCGGTGGGCACGCACGAGCGGGCTCGCCTGGCGGTCGAGGTCAAGAGCGATCGGTTCCCGGATTGGGAGCGGGTCGTGTGGCTGCCGTTCAGCCGGTACCTCGTGGAGGGCGCGCCGTCGAAGAGGGTGCTCACACCCGACGGGCGGCAGGTCGAACTGACGTTCGGCCGCGCCTGGCGGCAGTTCCGCGACTTCGAGATGAGGCTGCTGGATTTCCAGATGATCGAGTACGCCCATCGCGGTGCCCCGCGGGATTATCAGTCGACGGTGGAGGTCACGCCGCGGGTGCCCGGCAAGTTCGAGCCGTTCATGCACACGGCGAAGCTGAACGCGCCGCTGCGCGCGCCGTTCAACATCTACGACCAGTCGATGAATCCGATCGCGAGGTTCTTCAAGCGACTGGCGAGCGGCCTGAATCCGAACCAGTTCAAGCTGTCGCAGGCCGGGTGGGATCCGGCGACCTGGGAAGAGACCCGGGCCATGGTTGATCGCGGCGAGCTCGAGCGCCCGTACGTCACGCACACCATCCTGCACGTCGGCAACAACCCGGGGATCCACGTCATCGCCCTCGGCGGGATCCTGATGGCCCTGGGCATCCCGTGGGCGTTCTACGTCAAGCCATGGCTGCTTCGGCGCAAGAAGGCAAAGATCCAGCGGGAGCTGGCGCAACAGGGTGCAAGGGCCGGGAGCGGATCGCAACGAAAATCCGATCACACGCCAGCGGGAGCGAGCATATGAGCCAGCAGAGTGCACGCCGTCAGGGGGCGCACGCCCAACGAGCCGCGACCGTGAGGGAGCGGTTTGGAGAACGATCGACCATACGAAGGACCGCTCCCTCACGGTCGCGGCTCGTTCAGAGAAGAGCGCGCACGATGAGCGTCCATCCTGCGATGCTCGCGGCGCTGCTCTTGCTCATCGTCGCGCCTCGGGCCGTGGCCCAGTCCGCGCCCGCGGGCAACGCCCACCCGCAGGCGAGCGTCGCCGAGGTCTCCGCCCAGCCGTTCGGCGAGATTCTCGAGGCGCCCTCGGGGACGCTCGCCGAGAAGCTCGCGTTCGCCGAGCAGCTCGACCTTGATCCACTGCGCGACCTGGCGGTATTCCACGGCGGGCGGGTGAAGATCGTCGACACGCTGGCGCGCGAGACCGTCGCGGCGTTGACGGGTCGCGATCGCTTTGAGACGTTTTTGGAAGTCCCAACCGGGGATGGCGTCGAGCTCGAGGAGCGTTCGTTCGATCCGCTGTTCACGATGCTCGACGCGGCGATCGATCCGATGTGGTACGCCCACGAGCCGCTGCTGCACATCGAGTACCTGCCGCTGCGCCGCAAGATCATCGAGCTGTCGATCCCGATACCGCCGGGCGCGAGCGAGGCGCAGGCCCGCGAGATCGAGGCCCTGCGCGAGCGTGAGCTGAAGCTGACGCGGGTCTCGCTCGGGGCTGTGTACAACCTCTTGCCGACGCTCGAGCGGCAGTACGCGGACAGCGGCCCGTTCCAGGACGGGATCGCCGATATCCGCGGCGCTCTCTCGCGGTTCGATCGCGCGGGCGATGCGATGAAGCTGGTTGCGCCAGACAGCGAATCGGACACCTGGCACCACATCGCCGAGACCGACTACCCGAGGAGCGAGGAGGTTAACGCGATCGCCCTCGCCCTCGGGAACGCGTGGCGGGCGCGCGACGCGGCGGAGGTCAACCAGCGCGTCCAGGAACTCGCGGCGATCCTGCCGATGATCAACGCCGAGACGTACCCGGGCTCGCGCCGTGGCCTCGAACTCGCCTACAACCGCGCCAACACGTTCACCTGGGGCTACTGGATCTACCTGCTCGCGACGGTCGTGCTGCTGCTGGCGGTGACGATACAGCGCAAGGGCCTGCGGATCGCCGGGGTGTCGCTGCTGATGTTGGCGATCGGCCTGCACGGGCTCGGCTTTGTTGCGAGGTGTCTCATCGCCGAGCGCTGGGCAATTCAGAACCAGTTCGAGTCGATGATCGGGGTGAGCCTGTTCGGGGCGCTACTCGCGACGGGGATCATGTTCGCGCGCAAGAGCTGGCTGCTCGGGGCGGCGGCCGCGGCGATGGGTTTTCTCGTGCTTATCACGGCGACCGAGGCGCAGATCCCAGGCAAGAGCATCGGGCGCGAGGCCGCGATCCTGAATACCAGCGTGCTGCTCAAGTATCATGTGACGACGGTGCTGACCAGCTACGGTCTGATCACGCTGGGATTCGTGCTGAGCCTGTTCTTTCTGGTGAGTTATTACGCGCGGCGGCTCGGGCCGGGGTCCGAGGGCGCGGCTCTCGGCGCGACGAGCCGCGACCGTGAGGGAGCGGACGATGGTGCAAGTCCATCCGCCAACACAAGGGACGCCCAAGCAATCGCAACTCCCCGGCGCAAGGCAATCACCGGCGTCCTGCGCGACCTCGACCGCGCGACCATGACCGTCCTCCAGCTCGCGTTCTGGACCCTCGGCGTCGGCGTGCTCCTCGGCGCGTGGTGGGCGGACCACTCGTGGGGGCGCTGGTGGGCGTTCGATCCCAAGGAAACATGGGCCCTGGCGACGTGGATCATTTACCTGATCGTGATCCATGTGCGCCCGGTGGCGAAGAACCGCGAGCTGGCGACGGCGTGGCTGAGCGTGCTTGGGTTTATCGTGATGCTGTGGACGTACTTCGGGGTGAATCTGCTGCTGCCGGGGTTGCATAGCTACGCCTAACATTGGCTGAGTCGGCTCTTGCTGGGGACGGTTATGCGGGCATGAGGGCTTGATAGGCCCAAGATCAAATGGTCTCATGTGTTACCAATCGTTGGATGGCTCGTTGTCAATCCCTTGCTGCTCGACTCGGTTCCGATCACAGAATGGGTGATCGCTGCGGGCGGATCAAAGTTGCAGGTGGCCCTCACATACGGCGCGTTTGCTTTAGTCCTCTATGGCTTCCCGCTTGCCATCCTTGGCCGCGCTCTGGCCGGGCGAAACACAGCGAGAAAGAGGCTTGTCGCTGATGGTCATGCCTGCGGACGTTGCTGGGGACTATTCGAGAACCAAGATAAGCGACTCCCCTTCGATGATTTCGTGGTTTGCAAGGACTGCGATGCAATCCTCCGAGGGAGGAAGGCCGATCGGAGTGCGTAGGCATCCGGCACATCCGGCAATGGTACTGGCAACAGTGTGTAGCAAAGTCACTCGCAGAAGTCATGGCCCCGCAACGCACAAGCTTCGCCCCACGGATCCTTTGCGGCCAAGCCGCCATCCGCAGCACCGGAGTGCCTGTCGCGACGATCGTCCGCTCTGTCGCGAGCGGGATGACTGTCACAGAGATAGCCGACGCGTTTCCGGAGTTGGGGGCCGAGGACGTTCAGGCTGCCTTGGAGTATGCCGCGGCCCTTGCTTGGGATCGGGCGTTGCCTGTGGGACCGGGTTGAGACGGGGACGGCTATCATTTGGCATCATGTCGAAGAACGACCCCATCCCAAGCGGGCTTCGGGACCGGATCAAGCGACTCGCCGACGAACTCGGCGTGTCTGAAGGGGAGGCTTTGGATCAAGCCGTCAGTCACCTTGAGTCGGAGCTGGCGCTCGCCAACGGCAAGCCGGAGAAGTCGGCGTACGAGATCCTGAAGGAGATCGGCGCGATCGGCTGCATCGAAGGCCCGGGCGACAAGAGCACCAACCCGAAGTACTTTGATGATTTCGGCCGCGCCTAACGCCATACTCCTCGACGCGGGGCCGCTCTACGCGTTCTATGACCGGGGCGACGCTCGCCATGCGGACTCGATCCCCCTGCTGAGTCGGTTCTCGGGGCGCATATTCACGACCTGGCCGGTCGTGACCGAGGCGGCTTGGCTGCTTCGGCGGGATCCGCTCGGCATCGACAAGCTCTTTGAGTCACTGGAAAAAGGCGCATTTCGCATCGCGTCCATTGATCGGGAAGCGATGCCCTGGATTCGCAGCTTCCTGCGCCGTTACGCGGACTTGCCCGCGCAGCTTGCGGACGCTTCGCTCGTCTATCTTGCTCAGCGACACGGCGTCCGGCGTGTGTTTACGTTCGATCGCAGAGACTTCAGCGTCTACCGCCTGGACGACGGCTCGGCGCTCGAGATCCTTCCCGCGCCATGAACTCCTCTGCGTCCTCCGCGAGACCTCGGCGCACGCCGCGTTCCATCCTCTCCAGATCCGTCTATCAGCGAGCATCGCCCGACCTCGCCAAAGCCCTCCTCGGCCAGACCCTCGTCCGCGTCCTCAACGGCGTTCGCCTCGCAGGCCGCATCGTCGAGACCGAGGCCTACTGCGGCGTCAAAGACAAGGCCGCTCACGCCTTCGCCGGCCGGCGCACCGCTCGCAACGAGTCCATGTACGCCGCCGCGGGCGCCGCCTACGTCTACTTCACCTACGGCATGCACCACTGCTTCAACGTCGTCGCAGGCGAGATCGACGAGCCCGTCGCCGTGCTGATCCGCGCCCTCGAGCCGACCGAGGGCCATGAGCGCATGACCGTCCATCGTGCGAGCAAACGCGCCGCACCCCTGAAAGACACGGACCTCTGCTCCGGCCCGGCCAAGCTCTGCCAGGCCCTGGCGATCGACCGCACGCTCGACGGCGAGGATCTGACCACCAGCACCCGAATCTTCATCGAGAAAACCCGTCAAGGACCGATAGATCCCGCGACATTGGTGAATCGACCCAGAATCGGCGTCGATTACGCAGAGGAATGGGCGACCCGCCCGCTGCGGTGGTATATCCGGGGATCGGCGCATGTGAGCGTGCGTTGACGCGGCGCAGGTTCGACGAGAACGGCGAGTCCGGCGAAACCAGCGCGATTCGCCGGTGGGCCGACGGGCGCGGGTTGCGCCCCTAGAATAGAACCGCCCCGCAAGGGCGCTTCGAGAGTTCCGAGGAGTTGCACGCCGTGTCCGAGACGCCCGTGATTGACTGGAAGAAGATAAGAGAGATAGGCGGCATCTATCCCCAGAGCGCCTACGACTTCGTGCGCCACGGGCTCATGCACACCGTCAAGCTCGTCCACGGCGAGCAGTCCCTGCACCTCGACCTCCCGCCCGAGGATGAGTCCCGCCACGTCAACGGCCAGCAGCTCTGCTTCGGCCTCAAGGACTTCGCCATCGAGCGCTACGGCCTGCTCGCCCAGGTCGTCCTCGGGCACATGCACATCCGGCGCACCGAGGACTTCGGCAGAATCATCTTCGCGATGGTCGAGGGCGGGCTGATGCGCAAGACCGAGCACGACAACTTCGAGGACTTCCAGGGCATGTACGACTTCGATGAGGTCTTCGGCTCGCTCGAGCCCAGCGAGAAGGCCGCCTGAGATTGACCGACATTACCGCCCGTGCCACCGCCGCTGCTCTGAGCGGTCGGTGCTTTGGCGCGAATGAGGCAAGGAGCACCAACCATGCAAAGCCATGGTTGGTGGCACGGGCCACGACGCTTCTTCATACCACGCCACCGATTCCTGGCCGCACATGAATCCCGCAATTCACTCCTGACATCCCCAGATCGCGGTTATCACACCCGCCCCGATAGCCGATACGCTTGAGCGATGGGCGAGAACCCGAAGAAGAAGACCGCACGCAAGGCCGCCAAGAAGGCGGGCAAGAAAACCGCCAAGAAGGCGACGCGGTCGTCCAAATCCACATCCTCCTCGGCGAAGGGCGAAGGCGGCGATCGCTGGCTCGACCGCCACCTCTGGGACGTCCAGCCCGTCCGCGACGTGCTCGTCGTCGTCGGCATCATCGCTCTGTTCTGGCTCGGCCAGAAGATCAGCATCGTCACCGTCCCCCTCCTCTTGGCGATGCTCTTCGCCTATCTGCTCGAGCCCGTCGTGCGGCTGCTCATGGGCAGAACCCGCCTGGAACGCCGCGGCTCGGTCATCGCGATCCTCGCGGCCATGGTCGTCTTCATCGTCGTGCCCGCCGCGATTGGCGTCACCTTCGGCGTCGTCCAGGGCGTCGGGCTCATCGGACGCATGGCCAACAACGCGACGCTGGTCTATGAGAGCGTCGACGCCAGCCGAGCCGCGGCGGACGCGCGCGCGAACCTCGCGTCGATGACCACGCAGGACATGCTCGACGAGCAGGCAAGCGACGAGGCGTCGGAGGGCGAGCTGGGCGACGATCTGGGGAGTAGCTCGGGCGATAGCGCCCAGCCGGGAGGCTCGGACACAGATCCCGAGGTCGAGTCGGACGAAGAGCCGACCGAATCAATCGCCACACCCGGCGATGCGCAAACACTCGAAGTCATTGATCAGGCGATCTACGACCAGAACAAACATGATCTCGAGCAACTCCAGGAGGAGGCCCGCGTCAGGCGTGCCCGCGTCGAATCAGATTCCGGCAACGCTTGGATCTGGCTGCACGACCAGCTCGTCCAGGCCGAGGCATCCGGCACGCTGGACGCCATGTTCCGCGTCGTCCGCAACTGGCTGGACGCCAACGCCGACCAGCTCGCCAGCAGCGCCGCGACCACGGGCGCGAACGTCCTCCAGACGACGTTCTCGTTCCTGGGGCGCGCCTTTGCGATCTTCTTCATGGTCTTCCTGACGGCGTTCTTCTTCTTCTTCATGGCCACCGGCTGGCCCAAGGTCCAGCTCTTCGTCGCAAAGCTCATCCCCGACAAGAACCGCGAGTTGGTCACCGACCTCGGCGGCAAGTTCGACCAGGTCATCAACGCCTTCATCCGCGGGCGGCTCACCATCGCCTTCATCCAATCGATCGTCTTCACGCTCGGCTATTTCATCATCGGCGTCCCGGCGGCGTTCATCCTCGGGCCGATCGTCGCGATCCTCAGCATCGTGCCGTACCTGGCCTCGGTCGGCATCCCCGTCTCGATCGTCCTGCTGTGGTTCGAGAACCACACGGGGATCCGCGGCTCGATGTTCTATGTGCTCGCGGCGCCCACGATCTTCTACTTCATCGCCCAGGCGCTGGACGACTACGTCTGGACGCCGATGATCCAGGGCAAGAGCACCGGCATGTCCACCCCCGCGATCCTGTTCGCCTCGATCGCCGGCGGCGTGCTGTTCGGCTTCTTCGGCCTGCTGGTCGCGATCCCGCTGGCGGCGTGTATCAAGATCCTGCTCGACGAGATCTTCTGGCCGCACTTCAAGGCCTGGACCGAGGGCAAGACCAAGGATCTGCTGCCGTTCGGGCGGGAGTGAGCGCTGGCGAGTTCCGCGTGCCACCCGTGCCACCGACCTCGGCCTTGCGAGGTCGGTGCGGAGAGGAACGATGCTTGCAATGGAGGCCCTGGCGCGAGCCTGGGCTCTTCGCCCTCCAAGTGCCAACGGAGTTGTGTGCGCATCTGAAGCCCAGGCTCGCGCCAGGGCCTCTATTCGATCGCGGAAACTCCCTCTGCTGCGGACCCATCCCCGAGTTCCGCCCTTCTACGCGCCGACTGCCACCTGCGCAACCGGACCTGGAACACCACCACGAGCACGGCGTATACCCCCACACCCAGCCCGGTCAGGATCTCCAGGTGCGGGCCGACATCGTCCGGCGAGAACTGCGAAACCGAGTTGGAGAGCTGCCCCGAGTTCTCAAAGAAGTTCGCCAGGCTCAGCCACAGGCCGACCGGCGGGCAGATAACGCCGACGTAGCAGCCGACCGTCCACGCCCCGAACGCCGCGAAGAAGATGATCATCGTGAACGCCGGCAGCATCCACAAGAGGAACGTGCTGACGACGAACGCCCGGGCCGAGTACCGCTCGCGGGCGCCCTGGATGAACAGCGCGACCAGCGACAGATAGACCACCGGCGCGAGCTGATCCCACAGCCCACTCATCCGCGCGAGGAACAATCCCGAGCCGTCGGCGTGGCGCATCAGCACGAAGTACGTTCCGATCGTCAGCCCCGCCATCGCCAGCACCACCGGCAGGCTGCTCGCGCCGTCGGAGTTCATCGGCACGCGATCCAGTCCGAGCTTCTTCGCCCGCCGAAGCTCGCGCATCTGCGTGTGCCGATTCGGCGTGATCAGGCTGATCATCAGCAGGCGGGCCATCCCGAACACCATCAGCAGCACCAGCAGCACGATGAACAGGAACAGCGCCGGCGGCATCCCATCCCCCGCCCCGCCGAACTGGGTCATCATCTGCCGGCTCAGCGCCCGCTCGCCCAGCACCGGCCACAGGCTCCCGACGATCAGCACGAGCATGCCCGTGTAGAACGCCAGGGCGTTCAGCTTGCTGAACGGGTGGCTGAACTCATCGTGCCACTTGCGCTGCACCACGCGATACAGGAACGAGAGCAGGAAGACCTGCACCATCATCGTGAAGACCGTCGAGTGCAGCCGGAAGGTGAAGAACGGGATATCGCCCGTCTGGTTCAGCCCCGTGATCTGCTGCTGGGCCGCCGCCCGCAGGCCGGGGCTGGCGCTCTCCAGCTCGCCGGCGACCATCGCGAAGAATGTCGGACGCACCGTCAGATAGTCGAAGAACGTCAGCCCGAACCGGCTGAGCAGCGGCAGCACCAGGTAGAGCAACACCACGAGCCCCTGGCTCATCATCGCCGCCTGACGCGGCTTGCTCGAGGCCATCCCCGCGACCATTCCGGTCATGTGGTACAGCCAGATGCTCGAGAAGAACACAAGATAGAAGTGCGCCATCTTGAGCGGGCTGATCTCGCCCACCACGATCGCAAAGCCCAGAAACGGCAGCGTCAGCGCGAACAGGAAATACTCCCGCACCGGTAGGCCGAACAGATACCCCAGGATCTTCGCGTTCGGGCTCATCGGCGTCATCCGCAGATAATCCAGCAGCCCCTTCTCACGCTCGACCGAGAGCTGGCTGGCGACCGCGCCCGTGCCCAGGAGCATCAGCACGATCCCCTGGATGACGATGATCGGAATGACCATCATCTTCGCGGCGTCCTGGGGCGAAGCGCCCCGCTCGACCGCAGGCAGGTACGTCACCGCCGAGATGAACGCCGTGGTCGTAAACGCGATCACGCCCCAGCTCAGGACGTGCTTGCTGCGCAGACGCGAGCGCACCGACTTGCCCCAGATCGGATTGCCGATCACAGTCGCGGCGTCGAGGTTCCTGGCGCCCCCGCTCACGAGACCTCCCTCGCCCCGATCTTCTTCATGATCTCCTCGACCCCCATCTTTTGCTCACGGAACGACTTCACCGGCAGCCCCTTCTCGATCAGCGACCGCAGCAGCTCCACCGCCTCGCGATCGCCCCCGGCGAACGCCACCGCGATGCCGTCCTTGAGCGGCTCGATCAGCCCCAGCGGCTCCAGCGCCGCGCGCAGCGCCCCCTCGTGCTCCGCGAACTCCAGCAGCTCGATAACCAACAGCCGCCGACGATCGCTCAGCCGATCGACGATGTCGTCGATCCGCCCGGACTCCAGCAAGCGACCCCGCTCCATGATCCCGATGCTCGTACACATCTCCTGGAGCTCGGTCAGGATGTGGCTGGAGACCAGGATCGTCTTGCCGCGCTCGCCGAGATCGCGCAGCAGATCCCGCAGCTCGATCCGCGCGTGCGGGTCCAGCCCGCTCGCCGGTTCATCCAGCAGCAGCACCTTCGGATCCGGCAGGATCGTCTTGGCCAGCACCAGCCGCTGGGTCATGCCTCTACTGAGCGTCCCGGCCATCGCGTCGCGCTTCGATTGCAGATTCACGATCGACAGGCACTCATCGACCCGCGCAGCACGCTCCCGCCGATCCACGAAGTACGCCCCCGCGAACAGATCGAGAAACTCCCAGCACTTCAGATCCTCGTACACCGGCGGCAGATCGGGCATATACCCGAGAATCCGATGCACATCGCGCGGGTTCTCCACCGCGTCGATCCCGCCCACATGCACCTCGCCGTACGTCGGGCGCTGCAGCGTCGCGAGCACGCGGATCGTGCTGGTCTTGCCCGCGCCGTTCGGCCCGATCAGCCCGTACACCTCGCCCGGCTCGATCGACAGATTCAGATCCGCGACGGCGGTCACGTCCTCGTAATCCACCCGCATGTCCGTCGTCGAGATCACGCGCAGCCTCCCGGGGCCGACGATGATAGCGTCAGTAACTTTCCACCCATCGGGCCATCTCTATGGGATCACGCGCGCCGTTCTTTCGGTGGGACCGGCATCCTGCCGGTCGCGCCGTGCCACCAACCATGGCTTTGCATGGTTGGTGCTCCTCGGCAGGATCTCGAGAGCCAGCATCAACCGCTCAAAGCAGCGGTTGGTGGCACGAGTGCCGCTCGAGCGATGTTCAACTCGTGAGCCCGAGTCCCTCGCGCAACCTCCCCAGCGTCTCGATCGCGCTCTCGCGGATCGCCCGCTTCCAGTCGTTCGCCTCGCCCGGATAGATGATGCTCCGGCTCGCGGTCACCACCAGCCCCATATCGCCGGCGGAGCTCGCCCCGGGCTTGCACAGCTTGCGCAACGCCTCGATCTTCCCGCCCTGCGCGCCGAATCCCGGCGAAAGGATCGGACACGCCCCCAACCGCTTGCGCAGCGACGCCGCCTCGCGCGCCTTCGTCGCCCCGACCACCGCACCCACGAGGCTCATCCCCGACGCCCCGGCGTGCTCAGCCCCAATCGCCGCGACATCGTCGGCGACCATCTCGCAGACCATCCGCCCGTCCTCGAGCTTGGCGCGCTGCAGCGCGTCGCCCTCGTCGTTGCTCGTGCGCACGAGCGCAAACACGCCCAGCCCCTGCTCGATCAGTGTCGACAACGTCGCGACGCCCAGATACGGGTTCGCGGTGATCGCCTGCGCCCCCATGTTCGCGGCACTCGCGCCGTAATGCTCCAGCGAGATCCCGATGTCGCCGCGCTTGGCGTCCAGCAGCACCAGCAGCTCCAGCGCCCGCGCCCGCGCGATCACGTCCTCGAGCACCCGCACGCCCGCCGAGCCGTACCGCTCGAAGCACGCCGACTGCACCTTCACGATCGGCACGACCTCCGCCACCGCCTCGACCACGCCGACGGAAAACTCCCGCAGCGCGCTCTCGGCGTCGGGATGCCGCCCCCGCAACGCCTCGGGCAGCTTGCCCAGCACGGGATCCAGCCCCACGCACAGCGGGGCGTTCATCGCGTTCATCCGCCCATGCAGCAGATCGCCGAAATGGGCCGTGCGCGTCGCCCCCTGCGCCACGGTCGTCTCGCCCTCAGGCATCAGAACCCCTTTCCATCGCCCCGACCTCTCCCTCAAGCGTAGAGAGGAGCCAATACTCACGCGAGGCGCCCATGGATCTCAATCAGCCCCGACATCTCGACCTCAAGAAGGACCAGGGCCTCACCATCGAGTGGGGCGACGGCAGAAGATCCTTCTACCCCATCGAATATCTCCGCAAAATGTCGCCCGCCGCGGACGCTCGCCATCTGCGCGACCAGATCGCTAAAAACCCCCTCACGGTCCTGCCCACCGGCATGAGGAGCGGCCCAATCGCCGCCGAGACCGCCGAACTCGTCGGCAACTACGCCATCAAGATCACGTTCACCGACGGGCACACCTCGCCCATCTACTCCTTCGCCTATCTCCGCAAGATCGACCCCGACCGTCCCGACGGTGCCGTGGTCTGAGGAGGCTCTGCGACGAAGGCCACGCGATCTGTCGCTAACCGTTCGTCGCTCCGACATCTTCCAAACCCGCTCCCAGGCTCGCGCAGACCGCCGACACTCCGCGATTCTTGCCCGTGCCTCCCTGAATACCGTCGTCCCGTGCCAGACCTCACCCTCCTCACCCCCGTCGAGAAACTCCAAGGAGTCGGCCCCGCCGTCGCCCGAGGCCTGCGCGAGCTCGGCCTCTTCCGCGTCGGACACCTCATCGCCCACGTCCCGCACCGCTACCAACGCATCGAGCCCGAGACCACCCTCGACAACCTGCCGCACGACCACGTCGTCTCCGCCCGCGGCGAGGTCACCGCCTCCCGACTCGCCGGCAACCGGCGCAACGCCCGCTTCGAGATCGTCCTCGAAGACGGACACGGACGCCTCGACGTCGTCTGGTTCAACGCCGCGTATCTCCAGCGCAAGATCAAGCCCGGCCACTGGCTGCGCGTCCGCGGCACCACCCGCCTCTACAACCGCGCCCTCCAACTCGCCAACCCCGAGTACGAGATCCTCGAGAACGCCGAGGCCGAGCCCGCGATCGACGAGCCCGCCCTCCGCCCGGTCTATCCCGCGAGCGAGCACATCGCCTCGCGCGTGATCGAGCGCGTCATCGCCCGATCGCTCGATCGCATCCTGCCGCTGATCGACGACCACCTGCCCGAACCGTTCCTCGCCGAGCGTTCGATGCCCACGCTGTGCGAGGCGTACCGGCGTGTCCACGCGCCCAAGGACGAGGACGAGGCCGCCGGCGCACGCCGACGCCTCGCCTACGACGAGCTGCTCCTGCTCCAGCTCGGCGTGTTCATGCGCCGCGCCCAACTCGAACTCGCCAAGCGTGCCCCCGCCCTCGCGATCGACGACGCGCTTGACACGCGCATCCGCGCCCGCATGCCCTTCACCCTCACCGACGCGCAGAACCATGTCGTCGGGGAGATCGCCGGCGACCTCGCCACCGACCGCCCGACCAACCGTCTCATCCAGGGCGACGTCGGCTCGGGCAAGACGGTCGTGGCGCTCTACGCCATGCTCATGGCGGTCGCCGCGGGACATCAGGGCGCGATCATGGCGCCCACGGAGATCCTCGCCGAGCAGCACTTTCTCACGATCAAATCCATGCTCGCCGATTCGCGCACCAAGATCGAGCTGCTCACCGGCGCGACCCCCAAGGCCGAGCGCGACGCACTCCTCTCACGCCTCGAAGCCGGAGCCATCGACATTCTCATCGGCACCCACGCCCTGCTCAGCGAGGGCGTCCGCTTCAAGTCTCTCGCCGTCGCGGTCATCGACGAGCAGCACCGCTTCGGCGTCCACCAGCGCGCCGCCCTGCGCGCCAAGGCCGACGATCCCAAGAGCACGCCGCACGTCCTGGTCATGACCGCCACGCCCATCCCCCGCACGCTCGCCCTCACCGCCTTCGGCGACCTGGACATCTCCACCATCGACGCCCTCCCCCCGGGCCGCACCCCCATCAAGACCCGTCTGTTTGCCCCGCAGCAGAGATCCGAGGCCTACGCCCTCGTCCGCGAACGCCTCGAACAAGGCCAGCAAGCATTCCTCGTTGCCCCGGTCATCGAGCAAAGCGAGACCGGCATCATGGACGTCCGCACCCTGCTGCGCGATCTCGAAGCCGGCCCGCTCGCCGGCTTCCGCCTCGCCCTCATGCACGGCCAGCTCTCCCAGCGCGAACGAGAGACGGTTATGGAGCGCTTCCGCGCCGCCGATCTCGACGCCCTGATCGCCACCAGCGTCATCGAGGTCGGCGTCGACCTCCCCAACGCCTCGGTCATGTGCATCGAGAACGCCGAGCGCTTCGGCCTCGCCCAGCTCCACCAGCTCCGCGGGCGCGTCGGGCGCGGCGATCACGCGAGCCTCTGCCTGCTCATCGCCGACCCAACCACCGAAGACGCGACCGAGCGCCTCGTCGTCATGGAAGCTACCGCCGACGGCTTCGAGATCGCCCAGCGCGACCTCGAGATCCGAGGCCCCGGCGAGTTCTTCGGCGCGGCCCAATCCGGCATGCCCCGCCTGCGCGTCGCCGACCTCGCCCGCGACCTCGACCTGCTCACCCTCGCCCGCAAGGACGCCCGCGCCTGGATCGAAGCCTCGCCCGAGCTGGCCCGCCCGGAGGAAGAGTCTCTCCGCCGACGCATGTTCAAGGCCGTGGGCAAGGAGCTGGGCCTGGTGGAGATCGGCTAGGAGTTATGGAAAGCTGCCTCAGATCCGTGCCAAAGGGGGTTGATGCACGCTATTCAACGCCGAACTTGGCAAATCTGAGCCCAATGCACATCATCGCATCATAGAATTTTGTTAGCATCACGATCGTGAAAGACACGGGTATCCACGATCGACTCGTCGCTGTCGTCGGCAATCGCACCTATCGCGAACTCTCCCAGCTCACCGGCACCCACCACGAGACCATCCGCCGATTCTTGAACGGCCAGGCCCCCAGCGCCGAGTTCCTCCACGCCCTCTGCCGGGCCATGCACGTCAACGCCCACTGGCTGCTCATGGGCGTCGGGCCGATGCGCACCGGCGACATCCGCCCCGACGCCCTCCGCCAGGCCGACCCCTCGGAGCTGCTGGCCGCGATGGCCGAGACGATCGAGCGGCTGATCGACCGGATTGACCTGATCGAGCGGTTCGTGCAAACTCTGGAGACGCGACTGCGAGCCAATGGGGCCGACCATGACCGCCAAGCAGGTGTTCGAGTACAAGCCGGTCAACGGGCCCGATCCGTCGCCGAGGCTGTTCCCCAACGAGCATGTCGAGACGATGGTTGAGCTGCTGCGAGCCGCCGGCCCCGATCTGGGCCGCCGGATGCTCGCCGCCCTCGCACTCGTCCCCGAGTCCGAGCGCGAGGAGCTGGTCGCCGAGCTGGAGCGCCGCATCGTCGACATCTACACCGACGACTCCCTCCGCACAACCAGCGTGATCGACGAGGTGATCGCCGCCAAGGCCATCGCCAGCGCCAAGCCCGCACCCACGAACAAGGACCCCTGATTGGCCCTCTACCATCGGCCATGAGCGCCAACGCCGCCATCGCCGACGCCCTCGACCAGATCGCAAAGCTCATGGAGCTCCTGGGCGAGAACCGCTTCAAGGTCATCGCCCACCAGCGCGCCGCCCGCGCCATCCGCGATTTCAATAAGGACGCCGCGAGCCTCGACCAGACCGAACTCGAGGCTATCGACGGCATCGGCGAGAAGATCGCAAAGAAGATCGTCGAGTACGCCGAGACCGGCGCCATGACCGAGCTCAAAGAGCTCCGGGAAAAAGTCCCCGCCGGGCTCATCGACATCCTCAACATCCCCGGCCTCGGCCCCAAGACCGTCGCCACCATGTGGAAAGAAGCCGGCATCACCGACATGGCCTCCCTCAAGAAGGCGCTCGATGACGGCTCGCTCGAGGACCTGCCCCGCATGGGCAAGAAGACCATCGACAACATCAAGGACGCGATCGCCTTCAGCGAATCCAGCGGCGAGCGCCTCCCCCTCGGTGTCGCGCTGCCCGTCACAGAGCACATCGTCGAGCGACTCGCCAAGCTCGAGCACGTCAAGAAAGTCGCCTACGCCGGCTCGCTCCGCCGAGGCAAGGAGACCATCGGCGACATCGACATCCTCTGCGTCTCCACCGACCCCGACGCCACACGCGACGCCTTCACAACGATGGAAGAGGTCACCAAGGTCCTCGCCGCCGGCGAGACCAAGTCCTCCATCCGCTTCAATATCAAGGCCTTGGGCATCACCGACGCCGCCGGCTCGGCACGCGAGATCCAGGTCGACCTGCGCCTCGTCCCCGAAGAATCCTGGGGTGCCGCGATCATGTACTTCACCGGCTCCAAGGAACACAACGTCCGCCTCCGCGAACGCGCCCAGAAGAAGAACCTCACACTCAACGAGTACGGCCTCTACAAGGACGATGGCGAAGCCGTCCCACAATCCCGCGGCGCAAAGCCGCTCGCCGCCAAGACCGAAGACGGCATCTACAAGAAGCTCGATGTTACCCCCGTCCCCCCCGAGCTCCGCGAGGACCGCGGCGAGTTCGACCTCGACGCCCCGCCCAGCCTCATCGACCTCGCCGACATCAAGGCAGAACTCCACGCCCACACCACCGCCTCCGACGGCAGACTCCAGCTCGAAGAGCTCATCGACGCCGCCCAATCCCGAGGCTTCCACACCCTCGCCGTCACCGACCACTCCAAGAGCAGCGTCCAGGCGAACGGCCTTAGCCCCGACCGCCTCCGCGAGCAGATCGAGCAGGTCCACGAGGCCAATGAAAAGCACAAGGGCAAGAAGAACCCGATCACCGTCCTTGCCGGCTCCGAGGTCGACATCCTCGCCACCGGCACGCTCGACTACGACGACGACCTGCTCGCCGAGCTCGACCTCGTCGTCGCCAGCCCCCACGCCGCCCTCACCCAAGACACAAAGAAGGCCACCGCAAGGCTCCTGAAAGTCATCGAGCATCCCCTCGTCCACATCCTGGGCCACCCCACCGGCAGGCTCATCCCTCGCCGCAAGGGCCTCGAGCCCGACATGCACGAACTCCTCGCCGCGGCCAAGGAGCACAACGTCGCGTTAGAAATCAACGCACACTGGAAACGCCTCGACCTGCGCGACACCCACGTCCGCATGGCGGTGGAGGCGGGCTGTCTCATCGCGATCGACTGCGACGTCCACCGGCGCGAGCACTTCGACAACCTGCGCTTCGGCGTGATGACCGGCAGGCGCGGCTGGCTGCCGGCCGAGCAGTGCGTGAACACCTGGAGCCAACACCGCCTCCTGTCGTGGCTGGCGAAGGGACGATGAACCGCAGCCTCCAGCGGCTTAGCCCTTCTTTCCGCACGCGCCGCAACAGCTCGAACCACAACAACTCGAACGGCAGCAACTCGAACGGCAGCAACTCGACTCACAGCAGTTCGATCCACTCTCCTGCGATCTGCTCACCCGTGAACCGCTTCCGCGAGACCTGCTTCCGCTGTTATTGCCGCTCGAAGAACTCCCCGATGTCTTTGAGGATGAACCCTCGACGATCTTCACCGTCTCGGTCGAGATCTCCTTGCCGTCGACATAGAGCTTGACGGTAATCGGCTGGGAGGTTTGCAGGTTCTTGAGATAGACATTGGCCTCGACGGGCGAGCGAGACTCGGGCGCCAAACTCGTGGTGGGTTTCTCCGATTCCTTGATCTTTCTGTAGAGGCCGGCGGCGTTCTTTGCGATCACCCGATCGCTCGCGATCTTGAAGTCGTGCTTGTTCGGGCCTTCGAGCTTGTGCGGCAGGCCACCGCTTACTCGAATCTCGATTCTTTTCGGCGTCACCGGGATCTTAGGATTGCTCGAGAAGCTCAGTCGGAGCAGGCCGTTGTTGATCGTGATCGGCCCGCCGACGACCGCGACCTTGATGGCGGCCGTTGGATCGAGCTTCGCCGTGGAGACGCGCCGGAGGGGGATGGTCCCGAACGCCGAGATCTTGTGGCGTGCCTCATTCCGTTTGGCCTCAACCCCCTTGTCGTCGTCGGGTGGATCCGAATAGATCCTATCTACCAGAGACTGAAACGAGTCAGGCTGCGGCTCGGTCTTCGTCGACCTCTTGGCTCGGAGTGCGCCCGCGAGCGCCCTGTACTGGATGGACATCGGGTGCGCCTTGATCTCGGAAAGAAGACTCACAGTTTTCTTCTTTGGAGTACGGAGCTTCTTGGTCCAGATGGAGAACCCCTCGTCGAGCTCTGCTTCCTGGTACTGCTCTTCGCGCTTGTCGAAATAGCTCAACGAGAGCCAGTAGCCGGTCGCGGTGTGTTTCGTAGAGATTGTCTTGGGGTCGATCCACGGGAACTCGATATCCACGACGGCCCCGCCGTTGCGAGATGACAGCTTGGTCGCCTGGAACCGCGTGTATTCCTGGCTATTGGGGATGACCAGCGTCGCCGTGAGGCTCGACTCATCCAGGAACTTCCCGTTGCTGATCGTGACGCGCAGGGACTTGCCGTCATCCAACAACGCCGGGCGAGTCTTCGGCAGCAGGGCCTTTAAATCCGGGACGCGCTGATTGTCTAGCGAGATCGTGGTGAATGACGCCTCTAGATCAGAGAAGTTCTCCGCCAAGAGCGTCCAAAGCAGGGGCCCAAGGTCGACCTCTCCAGAATTAATTCCTCTAGCTGTTCGGAATTTCTCCAGCGTCTCCGTAAATTCTTTGAATCTGTTCTCCGAAACATGTCGTGCAAGCGTGCCAAGAGTGGAGTTGATGGGGCCAGAGTCGCGCCGATTCGAAAAGGCATCCTGCGCCAAGGCATCCATCGTGCTCTTGAGGCCATATACTCTGTAAAGCTCGGTCTGCCGGATGCGATGAAAGCGCCTCGGCATATCGATGCTCGACTCTCGAACGCGGCCAGTCCTCGGATCCCGATACGACGTCCGTGCGAACACCGAAAGCGATGCCGGCCAACTTTCCTCGTATCCGTCGGTCTTCTCGACGACGACCAGCAACGTGATCGGCGCCGTCCGGCTGATGAGGCCTAGATCCGATCCTCCGTCCTTCGGGAATCGCCCCTGATCATCGAGGATCTGGTACGCCGCGCCGAGCTTGACGCGGATCGTGTTGTCCGTCGAGCGGATGATCTGGTACGTCGAGTTGAACGACCGCCCCAGAGCGCTGAGGATCTGGTCGTAGCGCCGATTGAGCCCAGCAGATCCCCCGACGCTGCCCACCCCGCCCGCGATGCTCGCGGCAAAGTCGACGATCTCCCTGCGGCTGCGAGATCGCATCGCCGACTCGATCGAGTCGGTCACGAGCATCGGGATCACCTTGACGCGATGCTTCCCGAGCCCATCCCCGCTCTCCTTCGGGTCAACGGCGTAGTCACCGGCGAACAAAGAAAGCGTAGTGTACAGATCTACCGGCGGGTTCTGCGCGTACATCATCGCCTGGAGATTCAGCCGCACGACGTATGCGCGAGATTCCCGCTTGCTGTCCGCCTGCTTGATGAACTCGTTCAGCATGGCGACCTCCTGGTAGAGTGCCGCCGCCAGCTGGTACTGGAGCATCGGATCATCATCGAGAGTGCCCAGCGAACTCAGGCCAGGTAGCGAGCCGGCATCCAAGGATGAGAAGTCAGGCAGCCCCGCGCTCGTCGAGCCGGATCCATCCGTCGGACCCTGCCCCGTCGCGCTGAACGGCGTGTTCGGCACGACAACATTCGCACGAAACCCCGTCGCCGACAGACTCTTGGCCTCCGCCCTCTCGCAACCGTGGGGGTGACCCGATCGAGCAGGGCATCGGCATCGAGCCTAAAGCGAGGCTGCAAGCGATCGCGAAACTCTCGCCAGTTGGCGCTCATCACGCCCGTCACGGATACCTCGCCGTAGGTATCCGTCTGCTTATTCGTGCTCGGACAGCCGGCCAAGACAGCCAACGTACCCAAAAGAAGGCCGCAGCGGCGGATGGTGAGCATGACTGGTTCCCTTGTGAATATGCCGAATCTGCTGCGTGAGCGCGGGGCATAGTCGTGCAGGGTACCAAGCTGTTAGTGAAGGTGGAACGAAGCAAATTGAAAAGCGGAGAAAACCAAGGAAAACACCGGAGCCTCGAGAGCGTGTGAGAAAGACTCAAAAATGAGTCAAATGCAACTAATATGCGTCTGTCTCGTGCAGACGGGGTCGATGAACAAGAATCGTGCAGGAGCGCAACCGCGCCCATCCAAGTTTGTTGTGGGAGGGTGTTGCAGGGCACTATTCCCTTAGCGCCGCCGACACCCCAATCCCTCGATCACCCCGTCGATCGCTTCGTCATCAACCTCCCCATCCACCACCAGCGTCGCCGACCCGCCCTCGGAATCGACCCGCGCCTCGCCAATTCTCACAAGCGCAACCAGCCCCGTCCGCAGATGCACCGCGCACAGCTCGCACGTCATCCCTTCGATCCCGATCGTCCGCACGCTCGCGCCCGTCTCGGCGCTGGCCGCTTCGACGTCTCCGCCGCTGCCGCCCAGGAAACTCCCCGCGTAGTCTGGAAACGCCGCAAAGGCGCCGACGACGATCGTCGAGACCCACAGCATCGACTTGGCGAATCGCCCGCCTCGCCCGCGCGAATCGCGGGCGCACGCCGAGCCCTCACGACACGCTCGCGGGCGATACACCAGAACAAACGCCAGCGCCAGCAGCCCGATCGTCACGACCAGTAACACGGTTCGATGCCGCTCGAAAAAGGCCCCGAGCCCACTCGCCGAGACGCCCACGCCCACAAGCAAGAGCGGCAGCCAGCAGCACGCCGAGCTCAGCACCGCGCCGCCCGCGGCTCCGACACTCGCGATCACGCCGCCTCGCGCGCTCACGAGCAGCGACCCCTCGAATCGCCAGCGCCCTCGCCGCAGCTCGCCGCCTCTGCCCCCAGCGCCGCCGCGATGATCTCGCGCCGTGGCAGCCCGTCGCCCCCGCTATACACCCGACAGCTCATCGCGTAATCCGTCCGCGTCCGCGCGCTCGGCTCGACATCCACTCCATTCACCTGAATCGTCGGCGACCCCAGCATCCGCTCGCGCACCGCGTCCTCGTGCGATGTCACCAGCACCTCCTCAACCTTGATCGCCGCGCCCAGCGAATCCGCGATCTCGCGCACCAGTTCCACCGCCGGCTCGTGATTCGGACAACCCTCAAAGTACACCACGCGCACATGCATCCTGCTTCCCTTTCAACCACGCTTCAACATCGAACCCAGCGCTCGCATCGCGCTATCGAACCGCTCCTCGGCGTCGCTCGCCCCGCACTGGGTCAAACACAACCGCAACTCCTCCTCCACGATCTCCACCGCCACCCGGCTCAACGCCGCCCGCACCGCCGCGACCTGCGTCAGCAACTCGTCGGCGCACCGGCGCTCCTCCACCATCTTCTTGATCCCGCCCACATGCCCCTCAACCCGGCTCAGCGCGTTGGTCAGCTTCCGCACGCGCTGTTCGTCCAGGTACACGCCGCTCGCTGTCGTCTTCGCAACCATCAGTGCGCCTCCAGCTTCCGGGCCAACATCCCCCCAGGGGGGATTATTCCACGCCGAAGAAAGGCCGGGCACGATGTGGACCAAACAGCCCAGAAAACTCCTGGGCTGCTATTGAGACTCAGTCGCAGCAGTCCTATCCTCGCTACCCCGGCGAACCCGCCGGGACGAAGCAAGGGAACCCACGATGCAGACCCTCCCCCTCGGGCGGGCCCGGCGACCCGCCGAGCCCCGCGCCACCCATCGACCCCCCGCCCCATCTCGACGCGCCCATAACGCACGAACCCCTCGCCGTCGAGCCTTCACGCTCATCGAACTCCTCGTGGTCATCGCCATCATCGCCCTGCTCATCGCCATCCTCCTGCCCACCCTCGCGGGCGCTCGCAACGCCGCCAAGGCCACCCTCGACCTCGCCAACCTTCGCTCCCTGGGCCAGGGCCTGGAGATGTACGCGAGCGAGGAGCAATCCTTCCCTGCCCTTCGCCTCCCCCGCGGCGAGGTCCACGAGAACACCGGACGCCCCCGCGCCCGCTGGCAATGGTCCATCGGCGACTACGTCGGCCAGCCCTACACCCCCCGCGGCGGCGACGAGTACGACGACTTCATCAACGGACGCAACCCCATCGCTCGCATCGACAACAGGGTCTTCATGGACCCCACCCATACCCTCGACGACTTCATCGGCGACGACGGCGAAGTCCAGGCACTGCGCAACGGCTCCTACGGATACAACTACCACTATCTCGGGAACTCCAGAGGCGAGGCCCCCGACGGCGGACCCGCCAACTATCCCGTCCGCGACAGCCGCATCTTCTTCCCCGCCGAAACCATCTCCTTCGCCGACACCAACGGAAACCAGAACAAGGTCCGCGACCGCGGCATCCGCGAGCACGGCTACACCATCGACCCGCCCCGTCTCGACACCGACCACAACAACGCCCAGTCCTTCGCCCAGGACGACGGCAAGAGCCCCGCCGACGCCCGCCACATGGGCCGCGCCAACGTCGCCTTCCTCGACGGGCACGCCAACCCCATGACCCTCGAAGAGATGGGCTACATCGTCCTGGACCGCGAGAACAACCTCGTCGCGCACGACGCCGGCGACAACAGCCTCTGGAACGGCAAGAACGCCGACAAGGACGCGACCCGCTGACGGCCTTCTCTCCAAACGAGCCGCGACCGTAAGGAAGCGGTCTTCCCCGAATGCGACGATCGTGTGCCGCGCCCGACATGCTGGCCGGTGACTCCACATGGGAATCGCCAGCCGGATCAACCTCGCGCCCACGCATAGACTCCTCCGGTCAAGCCCTACATCTTCTCCCGCTCAAATCGCGGAGCCTCCGCTCGCGCGACAAGGAGTCCCCATGTTCGACCGCCTCTCCGACGGCTTCAACAACGTCTTCCGCAAGCTCTCGGGCCAGGGCCGCATCAGCGAGTCCAACGTCCAGGACGCCATGGAAGACGTCCGCACCGCCCTCCTCGAAGCAGACGCCCACTACGACGTCGTCGAGCACTTCACAAATAAGGTTTCCACCGAAGCCCTCGGCAAAGAGGTCACCAAGAGCCTCAAGCCCGGCCAGGAGATGATCGGCATCGTCCACCAGCAGCTCGTGGACCTCCTCGGTGGCAAGGACGAACAGCCCCCCGGCATCCTCAAGATCACCCCCGGGCCCACCGTCGTCATGATGACCGGCCTCCAGGGCTCGGGAAAGACCACGACCTGCGGCAAGCTCGCCGCCTACCTCAAGAAGCGCGGGCGCACCGTCATGGTCGCCGCATGCGACCTCCAACGCCCCGCCGCCGTCGAGCAGCTCGAGACCGTCGCCACACAAGCCAACGACATGCCCGGCGGCGCACAGGTTCACTTCTACGGCGAGCCCGACAAGTGCGCCGAATACGGCAAGGCCGTCGGCGTCGCCGTCCAGGTCGCACAGCGCGCCCTCACCCGCGCCCGCGAGCTCAACGTCGACACCCTCATCCTCGACACCGCCGGTCGCCTGCACATCAACGACGAGCTCATGGACGAGCTCAACAAGGTCAACCGCGCCCTCACGCCCCACCACATCTTCCTCGTCGTCGACGCCATGACCGGCCAGGACGCCGTCAACTCCGCCAAGGCCTTCCACCAGCGACTCGAAGTCGACGGCGTGATATTGACCAAGTTTGACTCCGACACCAGAGGCGGCGCCGCGATCTCCGTCAAGCACGTCACCGGGGCACCCATCAAGTTCATCGGCGTCGGCGAGAAGCTCGACGCCCTCGAAGAGTTCCACGCCGAGCGCATGGCCGGGCGCATCCTCGGCATGGGCGACGTCGTCAGCCTCGTCGAGAAAGCCCAGCACGAGGTCTCCGAAGAAGATGCCGCCAGGCTCGAGGCCAAGATGGCCAAGGGCGAGATGGGCATGGACGACTTCCTCAAGCAGCTCAAAACCCTCCGGCGCATGGGCCCCATGAAGCAGATCATGGGCCTGCTCCCCGGCGTGGGCCAGGCCCTCAAGGACGTCCACGTCGAGGACAAGCAACTCGACACCGTCGAGGCCATGATCCACTCGATGACCCCAGCCGAGCGAGCCCAACCGACCAAGATCGACGGCTCCCGGCGCAGACGCGTCGCCAAGGGCGCCGGCGTCGAGGGCCAGCAGGTCGCCCAACTCGTCAAGCAGTTCAACGCCATCAACAAGCTCACCAAGTCCATGGCCAACATGGGCGCGACAGACAAGGTCAAGGCCGTCAAGGAGATGGGCGCCGCCGGCATGGGCGGCATGATGCCCGGCGTCGACGGCCTCCCCGGCTTCCGCACCAAGGGCTCGACAAAGCAGGCCCCAATCAAGTCGCGGGCCAAGGGCCGCAAGGGACAAAAACGCCGCCGGTGACTATGAATCGCAAGCGAGTCGACAAGAGTCCGAGCGACGTGAGGGTCTCCAACCATCTGCCGAACAGGCGGTTGGCAAACCGCCACCCGAATAATTGCATTACATCGCCTTTGTAAACCCGGAGAATCTAGTATGCTGGTCGCAATGATGCTTCCCGTGCAAATCGCTCCAGCCGTATTTGTCGCGATCATGATCCAGTTCGCTCGTGCGGATGTCGGCGATCAACTGAGAAAGATCGTGCCGAGCGATGGAATGCCTGGGGATCTCTTTGGCTTTGCTGTCTCAGCGAGTTCGGACTTTGCAGTTATCGGCGCGCACGCTTCAGATCACAACGGATTCTTCTCTGGCTCGACCTACGTCTTCGATCTCCGTACAGGGGAGGAGCTCTTGAGGCTCGAAGCAGACGATGGATCACAAAGCGCTCAACTTGGACGAGCGGTCGCGCTCTACGAGAACATCGCGATTGTCGGCGCTCCCCGAACCGATGACAACGGGGCACAGTCCGGCTCGGCCTACCTCTTCGACATCTCAACGGGCCGACAGATCGCAAAGCTGCTGGCCGATGATCGCGCCGCGTCAGATTGGTTCGGCGAGGCCGTTGGGATCTCTGGGGTCGCCGCCATCGTTGGTGCATGGCGAGACGACGACAACGGAGATGACTCGGGTTCGGCATATCTGTTCGAAACGCTTGAAGGCCAGCAACTCGCCAAACTGCTACCCAACGACGGCGCCGTTGGCGATCATTTCGGTGTATCCGTGGATGTGAGCGGGTCGCTGGCAGTTGTAGGAGCCAGGCACGACGACGATAATGGGTTAGGCTCTGGCTCAGCATATGTCTTTGACACAGTAACTGGGGAGCAAGTCTCAAAGCTAGTTGCAATGGACGGGGCAACGGGCGACAATTTCGAGTCATCCGTGGCGATCGCGGGAAATCTCGTGGTCGTTGGTGCTCCCAGCGATGACGACAATGGCGACGCCTCTGGGTCGGCGTACTTGTTTGATGCGTTCACTGGTCTGCAACTGGCCAAGCTACTGCCGAACGACGGTGCGAATGGAGACAGGTTCGGCGTAGCCGTAGACATGTACGAGACCACAGTGATCGTGGGAGCGCATCGCGTCGATGACAGAGGGACTGACGCAGGAGGGGCATACCTCTTTGACGCGAGCACAGGAGAGCAGATCGCCAAGATTCTTGCTGACGATCGGGCTGCATTCGATAGCTTCGGTTTTGCGGTCGCGCTGGGTGGCGATCGAGCTTTGGTCGGTGCCTACCAGGATGACGCCCTCGGCTTTGACTCTGGTGCCGCCTACTTGTTCAGCGCCTCCTCCTGCCCCGCCGATCTCGACGGCGACAACGATGCCGACGCCGACGACTTCTTCCTCTACCTGGACGCCTTCGCCACCGGCGACACCGACATCTGCGATCTCAACAACGACGCCGACTGCGATGCCGAGGACTTCTTCGCCTACCTCGACCTCTTCGCCGCCGGCTGCGAATAGCAAACCACCATGAACCACGCGACTCGCCAAATTCCAGTGGTTCTTAGCTGTTCTTTGGCTCAGTTCTCGCTTGGCCAGACCTGCCCACCCGACCAGAATTGGAACAGCCACCCGATCTTTCGCGCAATCAATAGCACGCCGCACATCCTCAACGGTGCGGGCAGGGAAGCGACGAGCCTGCGCTTCGCCGATCTCAACGGCGATGGTCTGGTGGACACGATCTGCGCGATGTCCATCAATGACACCTTCATCGCGGTCTTGCTCAGCCGGGGCGACGGGACACATGAGCGCCGCATGCGGATCGACGCCGGGGATGGCGACGATCTGGAGATCTGCGACGCGTGGCCGGTCGATCTCGATGGCGACGGAGACATCGACATCGTGACCGCCAACGCGCGCGCCGATAACTGCTCGATCCTGTTCAACGATGGCGAGGCGAACTTCACGCGCGGCCCGCGCTATCCATTAGGCGATGAGCCGCGCTCGCTCGTCGCGGGCGATCTGGATGGCGACGGCGACGCCGACCTCGCATTCATGAACGTGCTGAGCCAGGACGTGTCAGTTCTCCTGAATCGCGGCGACGGCACGTTCGGAAAGGAAATCCGCGTGCCTGTCGGCGGCACCACGCCACGGGGCAACGCCAACCGCTCGTTCGCGTACCCCGGCCCGTTCCTCGGCGCGGGCGATCTCGACGGCGATCTCGATCTCGACATCGTCGTGCCGGGCGGCCTGCACGCCGAGATCCTGATCAACGACGGGGACGGAGGATTCGTCCTCGCGCCCAATCCGCCGGTGGTCCCGATCATTCTCCAGGTCTATGACATCGAGCTGCGCGATCTGGATGGCGATGGGGATCTGGATATCGGCGCGGCGCTGCACGGCGGCGACTCGGCCCTCTGCGTCTGGCTGAACCACGGCGACGGCACGTTCGGGGCGGGCGCGGCGTACGACACACAGGCCATCGGCGACGGGTTCTTCTATTGGAGCACGAGTGTCGCGTTTGGCGACATCGACAACGACGGCGACCTGGACGCCGCGGTCGGCAACGAGTTGTGGGGGGCCTACGCCCTGCTGCGCAACATGGGCGACGGCACGTTCTCGCCCATGGAGGCCGACCCGATCCTGGAGGGCCCCTGGCTCCAGGAGTTCCTGGACATCAACGGCGACGGCTGGCTGGATCTTGTGACAGCAACAAAGGACTTTGGTGCCCCACAGACAATAGGGCCTATCCCTAAACCATTCCTTGAGTTGTCAATATAATAAGTCACCATGCTGACACTCACGGACGAGCAGTTGGATTGGCTGGCCGAGCGGGTGCCCGATCCGCCCGTGAGCCCGCTCGGCGGGCGCCCGGCGCTC
>JAJDDM010000032.1 GCA_029260315.1 Phycisphaerales bacterium
GAGCGCCGGGCGCCCGCCGAGCGGGCTCACGGGCGGATCGGGCACCCGCTCGGCCAGCCAATCCAACTGCTCGTCCGTGAGTGTCAGCATGGTGACTTATTATATTGACAACTCAAGGAATGGTTTAGGGATAGGCCCTAAACACCTCTCGCGATCTCACATACGCAAACCCTCAGAGCCGCGTGCGTCAGAGCCATTTGCGTCGTTTGTCACAAGTGCTTCGCGGCGGGATGCTTGTGCGCGTGTCTGGCGTCGTGCCACCAACCGCTGCTTTGAGCGGTTGGTGTTCCATGGCGCTCTCCCAGAAGCACCAGCCGTGCAAAGCCACGGCTGGTGGCACGTCGCTCGGTCATCCGCATTTGTTCGAGTTCTCCGCCTGTTGACGCAAAGCGCTCGTCAGCACGCGGACCGACGACGCACGGCGCCAAGAGTGCCCCGAATCGGAAGGTGACCGTAGAACGAACGCCACGCTCCAAATCAGCGCCCAACGCTCGCTCGCTCACGCACGCGGCTCCGAAGCCCCCCGCCGCAAGCCCCCTCACACCACGCTCTTCACATGCAGTTCCACCAACTGCTCCGGATCCACCGGCCCCGGCGCCTCGGTCATCAGATCCTGCCCCGTGTGCGTCTTCGGGAACGCGATCACGTCCCGGATATTGTCGATCCCCATGATCTGCATCACCAGCCGATCCAGCCCGAACGCGATCCCGCCCATCGGCGGCGGGCTGTACCGCAACGCCTCCATCAGGAAGCTGAACTGCACCCGCGCCTGCTCCTCACTCATCCCCAGCAGTTCAAAGACCTTCGCCTGCACGTCGTCGCGGTGGATACGGATCGACCCGCCCCCGATCTCGTTGCCGTTGAGCACCATGTCGTACCCATCCGACACGATCGCCTCGTGCACCGCGTGATCGCCCGCCAGCGTCGACAGAAACTTCTCGATCTCCTCGGCCTTCGGGCTCGTGAACGGGTGGTGCATCGCGTAGAACCGCCCTTCCTCGGCGTCGTACTCGAACATCGGAAAATCCAGCACCCACAGAAAGTTCCACCGCCCCTCGGGGATCAGGTCCAGGTCGCTGGCGATCTTCAGCCGCAGCTCGCCCAGCGCCCTCGTGCATACGCCGTAGCTATCCGCCCCGAAAAAGATCTGATCGCCCGGCTCCGCGCCCATTCGCTCAATGATCTCCGCGCTCACCGGCTCGATGAACTTCGCGATCCCCGCCTCCAACACCACCTTGCCATCACCCTTGCCCACCTTCGTCGTCGGCACGCCGCCCGCCCCGAACGTCTTCACGAACTCGCTGTACCCGTCGGTGATCTTCCGAGTCAGCTTCTCCGCGCCGCCCGGCACGCGGATCGCCTTCACGCACCCGCGCTCCTTCTCCAACGCGTTCGTGAACACTTTAAAATCTGTCTTCGAACAAATATCCGAAACGTCGGCAAGTTCGAGCCCGAACCGCGTGTCCGGGCGATCGATCCCGAACCGATCCATCGCCTCGTGATAGCTCATCCGCGCGAACGCCGGCGCCGCATACCCCGTCATCTCTTGCCACAGCGTCCGTGCGAACCTCTCCATCACGTCCAGCACGCCGTCCCGCGTCACGAAGCTCATCTCCAGATCGATCTGGCTGAACTCCGCCTGCCGATCAAACCGCGGCTCCTCATCCCGGAAACACTTACAAATCTGCAGGTACTTGTCGCAACCCGACATCATCAAGAGCTGTTTGAACAACTGCGGGCTCTGCGGCAGCGCGTACCACATCCCCGCCTGCTTCCGACTCGGCACCAGAAAATCCCGCGCACCCTCCGGCGTCGACCGACACAGCACCGGCGTCTCGATCTCCAAAAACCCTTCTGAGTCAAAGAAATCCCGCGCCACCTTGCTGATCCGGTGCCGCGTCGCCAGCACCTTCTGCATCGCCGGGCGGCGCAGGTCGAGGTACCGATGCTTCATCCGCACCTCCTCGCTCGCCAGTTCCTCGTCCTTCTCATGCCCCGGAATCACCGGCGGCGGGGCCGTCTGGCTCAACACCTCCATCTCGCTCACCAGCAGCTCGACCTCCCCGGTCGGGATCTTGTCGTTCTTGTTCTCTCGCTCGCGCACCGTCCCCGACACCCGGACGCACGTCTCCAGATTCAGCTTCCCCGCCCGCTCCACGATCTCCCTCGGCGAATCCTCATCGAACACCGCCTGCGTGATCCCATACCGATCGCGCAGATCGATGAACGCGAGCTGGCCATAGCCGCGCCGGGCATGCACCCATCCGCACAGCGTGGCGTTCTGAGAGGCGTTCTCGAGCCGCAGCTCGCCGCAGGTATGCGTCCGCATGGAGTCCGTCCTTCCTGTCAGGGGCGGGAGTATAGAGACGAACCCCCTCCCAGCCGCGCAGCGGCGCACTCTCCCCAGCCGCGGAGCGGCGCTCGACACTGGCGAGGGGCGCCAGCCCCTCGGAGCCCCGCCCCAAAAACCCAGCCCCGGATGGGGCGCTCGAAGCACGCACCCCAAGAACGCACTCTCTCCCCACCCCTGCGACCGCACCGCTCCCTCAATCAAACGTGTACTCCGGATGCCACTCCACCCCATGCCTTTCCAGAAACGCCACCAGCTCCTCCTTGAACGACAGCCGCCGATGATGCTCCTCCTGCCGCGCGATGTACCCACGCACATCTTCGACGCCCGATCGACTCACAGAAAACACCGAGTACCCCTCCTGCCACGCGAACTCTCCTATAGGCCGATCTCCTCGTGCATCCACCGCGACGACCGGCTCTTGACCTCGCGAACAAGCGTTGCGATCGCCTCGTCCGTCCGCCATTTCACAAGCAGATGCACATGGTCCGCAACGCCGCCCACCGCGAGCGCCGAGCCCTGCACATCGCGCACCGTCCCCCCGAGAAACTCGTGGACGCGCCCGCGAGTGTCCTCATGTATCCATTCCCGGCGCTGCTTGGTCGAGAAGATGATGTGCAGAAACACGGCGCTATAAGTGCGTGGCATCACGCCAGTCTAAGGAACGCCGGCCTCGAGCGCCCCACTGGGGCTGGATAGACCATCCCACCCCCACGAGGGGCTCTCGCCCCTCGCCAGTATCGAGCCGCCGCTCCGCGGCTCAGGACCGGAGCTTCGCTCCACAATCGCACCTCCGAGTCCCCTTCCGACCCCCGATCCACCCCATACCCTCCCCCATGCCCCAATCCCCCGTCGCCATCGTCACCGGCGCAAGCTCCGGCGTCGGCGAGGCAACCGCCAAGCTCCTCGCAGCCCGCGGCTACCGCCTCGCCCTCATCTCCCGCACCCTCTCCAAGCTCCAACATGTCGCCGACGAGATCCTCGCCGACCATCCCAGCGCCCAGGCCCGCTGCATGGCCCTCGACGTCTCCGACCCCGACAACGCCCGCCGCATGATCGACCAGACCATCGGCGCCTTCGGCCGCCTCGACGTGCTGATCAACAACGCCGGCGTCGCCCCCTTGCACCCCATCGACCACACCACCCCCGAGACGATCCAGCAGACCTTCGCCACCAACGCCATCGGCCCGGCCTGCGCCATCGCCCGCGCCTGGCCCCATTTCGTCCAGCGAAAGACCGGGCGGATCATCAACGTCTCGTCCATGGCCACCGAGAGCCCCTTCCCCGGCTTCTTCGCCTACGCCGCCAGCAAGGCCGCGCTCAACCTCATGGCCCTCTCCTGCGCCGTCGAGGGCGAATCCCACAACATCCGCGCCTTCGCCGTCGCCCCCGGCGCCATCGAGACCCCGATCCTCCGCGTGCTCTTCGACGAGAAGGCCATCCCCCCAGAAAAGTGTCTCAGCCCCGAAGAGGTCGCCCAGACTATCGTCGCCTGCGCCATAGGTGAGCACGACGACAAATCGGGCCAGACCATCCTCCTGCCCAGCCCCTAGCGCATGCCCGGGTGCATCGGACCCACCGGACGCCGGACCTGAGTCCGCGAAGGTCCGGGTATCGCCCTCGACCGCCCCCAAGGGGCGCCAACTCAGCCCCCTTCGTGCCTCCGTGCCTTTGTCCCTTCGTGCCCTCTCAACTCCCTTGACCTGCCCCGACAGCGCGTTACCGTTGTCGGCTGCCGGGCAGGTAGCTCAGTTGGTAGAGCACCGCACTGAAAATGCGGGTGTCGCCGGTTCAAGTCCGGCCCTGCCCACTCTCGGCCAACCGTTCGGACACCCCCCGCGCCACCAACCATGGCTTTGCATGGTTGGTGCTTTCAGCAGCACCAACCGCTCAAAGCAGCGGTTGGTGGCGCCTCCAACTTACTCCTCCAACGACAACTCCCCACTCTCCAACACCTTCTTTGTCTGCGCCACCCGATACGCGTGTACCGCCGCCCGCACATCCGCGTTCCCGCGCCCCACGATCGCCGCGGCCAGAAGCGCCGCGTTGATCGCCCCGGCCTTCCCGATCGCAAGCGTCCCCACCGGGATCCCCGCCGGCATCTGCACCGTCGAAAGCAGCGAATCGATCCCCTGCACCTTCGACTCCATCGGCACGCCAAGCACCGGCAGTTCCGTCTTCGCCGCGCACACACCCGCCAGGTGAGCCGCCCCCCCAGCCGCGGCGATCAGCACCCAAAACCCCCGCTCCTCCAACCCCCCAACCCACGCCTCACACTGCGCCGGCGTCCGATGCGCCGAATACACCTTCCGCTCATGGGCCACCCCCAACTGCTCGAGCGTCAACGCCGCGTGCCGCATCACCGGCCAGTCCGACTTCGACCCCATCACAATCCCAACTACCGGATCCATGCGCTCCTCCTCTTTTGCTTCAACGAGCCGCGCTCCCTGCCTCAACGAGCCGCGACCGTGAGGGAGCGGGTTGTGCGTCCAAAGCACACAATCCCGCGAGCCCCATCCTTGGCCCACAACTCCCACGAATCGAATCCCCCCTCTCTCGCTTTCTCGCTTTCTCGCTCTTTCGCTGGCTCGCTCTCCTCACGACTGCACCAACGCCGACCCGCCATAAAAATACGCTCCCAACCCGATCGTGAAAATGAAATCCCCCCACAGCGCGTGCTCGATCGCCGCGAACACCGTGCTCCGCGTCCGCGCATAGGTCCAAGCGAACAGCAGCCCGCCCACGATCGTCATCACCACCGCGATCCATGTGTTGAACATCGTGTGCGCCAGCCCGAACACGATCGCGCTCGCCACGATCTTCGCCCAGTCGCTCCGGAAGATCGCCCGGTACCGATGGAAGATGAACGCCCGGAAGATCACCTCCTGCGGGTACACGCTGAACACCGGGTACAGCACCATGATCATCGCCCACGTCTCGGTGTTCTGGCGCGGAAACGCCAGGAACCGATGAGGAAGCAGCAGCCACACGCACACCCCCGCCGCCGCCGCCAGCGGCACGAACGCCAGCAAAACAGCACGCAGCCCCCGCACGCCCATCCCGTTGAACCCCAACCGACGATTGTCGAACGTCCTGTCGGTCACCAGAAACGCCCCGCACACCACCAGCCCCGCCACCAGCATCGGGATCACCAGAAACCCGAACGTGTCCCGCATCAACCACATCGGCACCGGCGGCAGCAGAAACAGCACGCAGAACTCGATCCACAGCCGCATTCGTCGCCGCGCCGACGCCTCGCCGACACCCGCCTCGATGACCTCAACGTCTGTCGTCATCAGATCTCCAACTGCTCTCTGACATTCGCGAACCGCCTAGAATTCCCCGTCGTTTGCTCGCGCCCGCGATGCCTCGCGGACGTTCGAGTATGCGGATTTCTTCGACCGAGTTTCCACTTCGCTCCCACGGAGATCGCAATGTCCACCCCCGTCATCGTCGCCGCAAAGCGTACACCCATCGGCAAGTTCTTCGGCGGCCTCGCCTCCGTCCCCTCCCCCAAACTCGGCACCTACGCCATCCTCGCCATCCTCGACCAAAGCCCCCAGATCCTCGACCAGATCGACGAGTGCATCATGGGCTGCGTCCTCCAGGCAGGCCTCGGCCAGAACCCCGCACGCCAGGCGGGCCTCCACGCGGGCCTGCCCACCACACTCTCCGCCAAGACCAGCAACAAGGTCTGCGGCAGCGGCCTCGAGGCCGTCATGCTCGCCGCACAGTCCATCAAGGCAGGCGACAACCACTGCGTCATCGCCGGCGGCTTCGAGAACATGACCGCCGCCCCCCACTACAGCTTCCTCCGCTCCGGCGTCAAGTTCGGCGAAGCCACCCTCCAGGACCACATGCAGCACGACGGCCTCTTCTGCGCCCTCGAGTGCTGGGGCATGACCAACGCCGCCGACCACATCGCCAAAAAATACAACATCTCCCGCGAGGACCAGGACCGCTTCAGCGCCCAGTCCCACCAACGCGCCGCTACAGCCACCAGCGAGGGCCACTTCAAGAACGAGATCGTCGCGCTCACCGGCGAGCAGGTCGGCAACCGCAAAGCCCCCGGCCCAGAAGGCGGCGTCTCCGCCGACGAGGGCATCCGCGCCGAATCCACCGCCGAGGGTCTCGCCAAGCTCCGCACCGTCCCCGGCCACGAGTTCATCACCGCCGCCAACGCCTCACAGATCTCCGACGGGGCCGCGGCGACCCTCGTCATGAGTTCCACAAAGGCCGAAGAACTCGCTATAAAACCCCTGGCCAAGATCCTCAGCTACCACACCCACGGCGTCGACCCCAAGGACATCTTCGCCGCCCCCATCGAAGGCATCCGCGGCGCCCTCAAGAAAGCCAACCTGGAACTCAAGGACATCGACCTCTTCGAGATCAACGAAGCCTTCGCCGCCCAGATCCTCTGCAACACCAAGGAACTCGGCATCGATGAGTCCAAGCTCAACATCTGCGGCGGCGGCATCGCCCTCGGCCACCCCATCGGCGCCTCCGGCGCACGCGTCCTCACCACCCTCCTCCACCAGATGCACCGCACCGGCGCCAAACGCGGCCTCGCCGCCCTCTGCCTCGGCGGGGGCAATGCCGTGGCGATGGTGATCGAGGCCTGACTGAGAAACTTGAAACTATGCTTGATTTTGGAAAGATCTTAGAGGGGCTCAAGGGAAAGGCCCTGGATTTCAAAGACATTGAGCTGCTGCGCCATGCGTACGATCTCCAACAGGAAGTAAATGACCGTATCAGGGAACTCTATGACATTCAGAGCAAGCAATGCGCAATGCAGGAGAAGCAGATTCGATCTCAGGATGTTCGAATTCGCAATCTTGAGACTGAGCTTGAATCAGCACAGCAGGAACTTGAACGGGTTAGCGATGAGTCCGACAGGATTCGAACACATGTGCTAAAGACAGCGGACGCAACCGATTGCCGGAACCTGTTAGCCGAGGCAATAAAGGGGTACGCACCCGGAGCTCTTTGGGTATTCGAAGATTTGGATCGGAGAATTGGCTTGCCGCAAGGCTCTGCCAAGAAGTATCTTGAAGAGGCGGCACTCTCCTTGGGCTTGCAGGTGGAGCAGCGAGGAGAGAATACCATCGTCTTTCAAGAATACAAGTCCGTCCGAGTCTAACCGCAAACGATTATCCAAGACCAACCGCTGCGCGAATCACAGGCCTGGCCGTGAGGGAGGGCGTCTTCCCCTCCTACACCCCCTCCCACGCCTCATCTCCCAAACCGCTCCCTTCGATCCTGCTCCTCCATCACATACATGTACTTCTCCCCCACCTGCTCATCACTCCACAAATACACCGTACTCCCACCCCGCGTCCAAACCTTCTCCCCGCACAACCCCTTCTCCCGCAACCGCCGCGTCGCCCACGCCTTGAACGTCCCCATGACCCGATCCGGATCCTGCCCCTCGGCCTGCACGACAACATGCACATGATTTGTCCGCACATTGATCGCAAGCGCATGCCATCCGCGATGCGCACACACTTCCTCGATCGCCTCGTGAACGCATCGCCGGGCCTCGCGATCCAACGAAACCAGCGATCCGCCCATCTGCTTCTGATCACTCCGCTCCAGCGCAGCGTTCGGCGGCTCGTGCCGCGCCGGATTCTGCGATCGCGACCCACGCTCGTCGCCATGCAACCATGTCCCGTAGCATGTGAAGGTGATGAAGTATGCGCGCGGCGTGGTGTGCATGGCGCCAAAGAGTGTATGAATAGAGTGAATCGGCAGAAGCGGTAGGCGCCCTTCCTGACAAACGCTTTGCGTCAACTGGCGGAGAACTCGAACGATTGCGGATGACCGAGTGACGTGCCACCAGCCGTGGCTTTGCACGCCTGGTGCTTCTGGGAAAGGGCTATGAAACACCAACCGCTCAAAGCAGCGGTTGGTGGCACGACGCGAGACACGCGTGCAAGCATCCCGCCGCGAAGCACTTGTAACAAACGACGCAAATGGCTCTCACGGTCGGGCCTGTGATCGCTCACACGCCGACCGGCGGCACACGCTCTACCAACTCCAAAAGCCCCATCTCACGCACGACATCCATCAATCGTCCGCCGAATCGTGGTCATACCGACTTCAAGCTAGACGCCGAGTCGATCTTCGAAGACAATACCCCCATGATCGCACAGCACGCCCAACTCGAAGCCACCAAAGCCCCGATCGACGCCACTCTTCCAAGCCCGAGACCCCAGACCCAAGACCCCAGCCCCAGGCACGAAGTACTCCCCGACCTTCCGCATTCGAATGCCGAATCCCGAATCCCGATTGCCGAACTCGACCCCCCGACCCTCGACCCCTCTTCTCTCCTCCGCGACTTCCTCACCGCCGACATCGACATCCTCGACATCTGCGACAACCACGACATCACCATCGCGCAACTCGAAGCCTGGCTCAACGCGCCCGACATCCGGCACGCTCTCGAATCGCTCGAGCGCATCAGCACCCAGCGCGAGCGCGCCATCCACGCACAATCCCGACCCATCGCCGCCTACCGCCTCCAGCAAACCTCGGCCCGCAACCCCGACACCATCGACCCCAAGCTCCGCACCGCCCATGAATCCACCCGCAAGGCCGCCGCCCAGATCCTGCGGTGCCGTGGTCTCAGCGAGTCTTCGAGCGAAGGCCACGCGCGCGGAGCAACACCCCACCGAACCACGGGCTCCGGCGCTGCGTGCCATGGCCGCGGCTCTGCGCGGCTATGCCAAACGCAGCGGAATACTCCCGACAACGCGCGTCGCACCCAAACACCCGATGCAACCCACTACACTCGCCTCCCATGCCGAACACCCCCTGGACATCCCCCACCTCCTTCTCCGACCAGCGCATCCGCGCCGCCGCCGTCTACTGCTCCGACGGACGCTTCGGCGAGCACTTCGACGACCTCTGCCAGAACCACCTCGCCCTCCCCCGCTACGACCGCCTCGCCATCCCCGGCGGCGCCGCCTGCCTCGCCGGTCACCCCGAGACCCAGCACGAAGAACACGCGGCCCACGACGAACTCCGCTTCCTCGCCGAGGTCCACGCGATCGAGCGCGTCGTCCTCATCGCCCACCAGGGCTGCGCCTTCTACACCCACCGCCTCAAGGTCGACACCGACGACCTGCGCGCCCGCCAACTCGACGACCTCGCCCGCGCCGCCAAGCACGTTCAACAGCTTGACCCCGCCCTGCGCGTCGACGCCTACTTCGCCGCCATCAACGCCGGCAAGATCAACTTCGAACCCATCGACCTCTGAGCCCCAACTACCTTCTACGAGCCCGAAGCGCGAGCGAGGCAGACCCGCCGCGCGCTCCGCCCGTTGCCCAACACCTCGGCGTGTTCCGGCCGACGATCACATCCCGCTCCCGGTAACAATGCCCCAAAAACAACACCCCCCGGCTCCAAGAGACCGGGGGGCGCAATGGGTCAGGAAACACGATATCAGGATCAATCAGCAGCCGAGGACGAACAGGTCGAGGTAGGCGAAGAAGTCCGCCGAGTCGATCGTGCCGTTGCCGTCGATGTCGGCGCCGGGATCGCCCGCCGCGAACAGGTCGAGGTAGGCAAAGAAGTCGTCGGCGTCGCCGTCGCCGTCGCCGTCGAGGTCCGCGTCGCAGCCCTTGGGCGGATCGATGGCGTTGAACAGCAGGCTGGTCGTGTTGCTGTCGCGGTTGGGGACGGCCAGATCGGGCATGGTGTCGCCGTTGAGATCGGCGACGGCCATCTGCTCGGGGTGCAGGCCGGTGGTGAACTGCATCGCGGCACCGAGCGTGCCGCCGGTGTTCTCGAGGGCGCTGACAAAGTTCAGATCCTCGTCGCCGACGACGATGTCCGGGTCGCCATCGCGGTCGAGGTCGACCGCGGCGATGTCGCCGGGGTTCTGCCCGCCGGTATTGAAGAACGCCGGGCCGGAGAACGATCCGCCGTTGTTGATGAAGAGGTTGAGGAAGTCGCCCGAGGCGAGGACATCGGCGTCGCCGTCGCCGTCGATGTCGGCGGTCTCGATGGAGCCGGGGCGCTGGTTGGGAGTGGAGATGTTCTGGGTCATGCTGAAGACGCCGGCGTTGTTGGTGAAGAAGGCGACATCGCGGACCTGTCGGCGTCCGACGGCGATGTCGAGGTCACCGTCGCCGTCGAAGTCGCCGAAGTCTGCGCCGCCGACCTCGTCGCCGGCCGAGAAGGTGTTGGCGCTGAAGACGCCGGCGTTGTTAACGAGGACGGTGACGCTCGCGCCGTCGCGGTTTGCGGTAAGCAGGTCGGTGTCGCCGTCGGCGTCGACATCGCCCTGTCGCATGTGGCGGGGCTCGATGCCGGTGGCGGTGTTGCCCGCGGCGCTGAAGACGCCCGCGTTGTTGGTGTAGACGCGGACGGAGTTGATGTTCTTGAGGACGACGGCGATGTCGGTGTCGCCGTCGCCGTCGAAGTCGGCGGCCTGGAGGGTGTCTGGGCCGGTGTTGGCGCCGGTGAAGATCTCGGCGGTCTGGGAGAACGCGCCGGCGTTGTTGGTGAAGATGATGACGCGGTCGATGGAATCTGCCGCGACGGCGAGGTCCATGTCTCCGTCGCCGTCCCAGTCGCCGGCGGCGCTGCCGCCCGGACGCTGTGCGGTGGGCAGGTTGACGGCGGGGTCGAAGGCCGGGGCGACGGCGAGCGCCGAGGCGGCGCAGCCGGCGACGAGCGAGAGGACGAGTGCTTTGCGAATCATCTGGAAGTCTCCTGCAAACAAGGGTTTCAAGGATGCGCCACGCGGCGCCTGGTACATGGTGCATGGCAAGTGGCGTGCCAGACCGATGAATCGCGTTCTGGACGGCACACGGGGCTGCTCTGATGTCTGCACGGTGCGTGGATGCGCGATTGTGTCCAGGGCTGGCCAGATGTGTCCATGAGCGCTGCGGCACGAAAAAAGGCCGGGGTCCTTCGGACGCCCGGCCCCGGAGTGGGGGGAAATCTTTGCGCTCGATCAGCAGCCCTGGGCAAACCGATCGAGGAACTCGAAGAAGTCGTCGGCACCGATGTCGCCGTCGCCGGTCGCGTCGGCGCGGTAGTCGCCTGTCGCGAAGAAGTCGAGATAGCGGAAGAAATCGCCTGAGTCGACGGCGCCGTTGATATCGAGGTCGACGACGCAGGGCTCGGTGATGTTGTCGCAGAACTCGCCGGTCTGCTGGAGACAGTCGAACTGCTCGACGAACTCGGGGCTTGCGGGCAAAGGTGTGCCGTCGTCGAGCAGAACGGCGGCGAGGAAGGCGTCCCGAGCGATCGCGCCGTCACGCGGATCCTCGATGACCGGGCAGGCGAACCAGGGCGGGCCCTCGCTGCCGTCGCGGTTGAGGCGGCGCTGGGTCATGAAGCCGTCGGCGGTGAGGTTCTCGATGTCGCCGGCGTCCTTGATCACGGGAGTGCCGTCGAGGCTGAGGCCGTTCTCCCAGACGAGGCGGGCGAGCGTGCGCCGGCCGTCGGGCGAGGTGAAGGCGTCGTCGGTGAAGCGGACGATGACGGTCTCCCAGAGGCCGAGCGGGTCATTGGAGAAGTAGCCGTTGCGCAGGTCGATGACGTCCTCCTGGCGCTTGGGGAAGATCTCGATGTCGGGGTTGTCATGCACCGGGAAGGCGTAGAGAGGGAATGCGTCCGCGATCTCGCGCGCCTCGCGCCCGACAGCGTCGTCGGTGAAGGTCTCGGCGAAGAGGAAGCTCACGGCGTTGAAGTAGACCGCGTGGCCCGCGTGGTCGTAGGCGGGGATCGTCAGGAGGACCCGGACGTTGTTGTGATCCTCATCCGGCGGAGCGTCCTCGAGGACGCTCACGCCGTCCATCCCGTCGACGCGATTGACGAGCAGCGCAGGGTCTACGCCGTTTGTGAGATAGAAGGCGTCGGAGAAGTCGTACGGGCGTGGATCGGTGTCTTGCGCAAGAGCGACGGTCGCGAACGGTGCGGCACAGAGTGCGGTCAGCGTGCGAGAGAGAATCATGGGTCGGTCTCCTTTCTTGGTGGACCCCCAGCACCAAAGAGTCGCGGCAACGGGCGTGCCAAGTGCGCCCGATGCCGCGAGAGGAGCGTTCAGAGGGGCCCCGCGCCATGGCGAGCTCGGCCCATCGGCGAAAGGTCTCGCCGAATGGCGGCCAGGCGAGGCCGGGTCAATCGCAGCCGTCGGCGAAGAGATCGAGGAAGGCGAAGAAATCGTCCGCATCGGTGTCACCATCGGCGTCGATATCCGCCTCTGGATCGCCGGCGGCGAACAGATCGAGAAACATGAAGAAGTCTTCGGCGTCGGTGTCGCCGTCGCCGTCGATATCCGCGGGACAAACCCTCCTCGTCGTCAGTTGGATGAGGGGCGTGCGGGGTCCGATGCCGAACAGTTGCCCGAACAGCGCGTCGAATGGAGTGGCGCACTCGATGAAATCAACGTCTCCGTCGCCATCGAAGTCGTCGCCGCGGAAGCGATTCTGGTACCACGCCTCGGACAGGCCCGAGGTCGGAGGCGGCCCCAGGACGATCTGGCTCGCGTGGGGCCAAGGCATGACATTGTTGCGCACGCCGATGAAGAATGACTCATCCGGCGGCAACACTCCGTCCAGCTCGATCTCGTACGCCCAGAGTTGGCCGCCGCCCCCCCGTGGCAGCACTATCTGCCGCCCGTTGTCGTCCAACACCGGCTCGCGGGTGTTGGGGACATCCTCGATCAGGACAGCGGCGGTGTCTCGATCCGCGCACCCCGACAGGACCTCTTCGGACGTCCAGATCGCCACGTCGGCCGTGCCCTCCCAGGACGTGGGGTCGAAGTCCGCCGCCCACCAGGTCACTCGCTCGATCGGATGTCGGGCGCATGAGACTTCATACATCAGCCAGTCCCGAGTCCGGATGAAGCCGCCCCCGCTGGGCCGATCATGCCCTGGGAACACGACCACCTCTGATAATGGATCTGCCAGTTCGAGCGGCGGGCCGCAGACGTCTTGCCCCTGGCTCGGACTCACCGCCATCGCCGCGCACGCTGCTGAGATCACCGCTCGCATAGGTCGTCTCCTTTGGTGACGAATGTCTTGATGCATCACGCGCACCCCCGGGCGAACACGTCGAGGTAGGCGAAGAAGTCCTTCGCGTCGAGATCGCCGTCACCGTCCAGGTCGGCCCGTTCATCACCGGACGCGAACAGGTCGAGATAGGCGAAGAAGTCCTCGGCATCCGCGTCGCCGTCGTCATCGAGATCCGCGTCGCAACCGATCGGGGTGAGCAGGACGCTCACTCCCCCGGTCGTCGAGGCCAGGATCTGTCCTCGCCGGTTGATGTCGATCGCGAAGTTGATGAACAGCGGCGTGTCGGTTACCTCGTTGAGATCGACCACCCCAAGGCCGTCGTCGCGCCACACGAAGCCGCGATCGACGAAGTCCGGCGCGTTGAACGTGCCGACGATCTCGCCGGCGTCATTGAGAGCCAGCGCGATGCCCGACCAGCCGACGGCCTGCTGGGAGCCCTCGAGGAGGGGCTGGATGGAGCGATCGCTCGGCCAACGCACGGGCCAGAAGGTGTGAAACGGTGCTCCGATGTCCGCGGACCCGACCGCGAGGCCGGCCTCGTTGATGCCGTACGCCCGTGAGCCGAAAGGTATCCCAAAGTCGTCGACATCCAGCAGCGCAAGCAGCCTCAGCGTGCCATCGGGATCTCGCACGAAAGCCTGATTGTGACAGAGCAGATCGCTGGGCACCTTGGTCTCGCCGACGATCTGGCCGCGATCGTTGATCGCGAGCGGCTGGGTCCGGCTCTCGGGGTGGTGCCCATCGAACTGCGCCAGGTCGTAGTCCGGCGCGTCGGCGGTGTAGCCCTGGCGAGGTCCCACCTCGACCGTCATCCCGAGCACGCGTCCGTCGTTGTTGATGGCGGTGGGCTCGTTGAAGACGATGAAATCGATATTGAGATGGCCCAGATCGCGCACGGTCCCGTCGCTCTCCCAGAGAGCGCCATAGCGTCCGCTGAGTTCGGGAAAGGTGAACACGTCGACGAATCCCACGACCTGTCCGCGGTCGTTCAGGTCGCTCGGGATGTGCAAGGCCGACTCGATGACGTTGCCATCGACCTCGAAGAGATTGGGCAGTTCTACTACCTTGCCATTTGCCTTGCGAATCACGATGACAGGCTCGCCAGCGTCGTCGCGTGCCTTGCCGACGACATCGCCGAGGTTATTGAGCGCTTTGGCCCCGATAATATTGCCCAGGATCTCGACGTCGTACTGCGGTTGGGCAGCAACAGACGCCCCGGCAAAGGCGGTCCCCAAGGCGGTTATCAACGATCGTCTGTTCATTTCTATGGCTCCTCAACGACTGCGGTGCATTGGTTGTCCATGGTCGACGATGCGAGTATACTACTTTTCTGGAATACATTTCCAGAAATATGCGAGAAATCTTCCATGACGACCGACCGATTTGCTCGAGACGTGGACCAGGCCGTGAACGAGGTTCGCTCGGCGCTGCGCGGCCTGGTCAACGCGCTGCCGGGCCCCCCACGGAGCGCCAAGGACCTTGGGCGACGCCTCGGGCTCAAGGACAAGCTCTCCTGGCAGATCTGGCGCTCGGCGTGGGACGAGGAGGCCTACTCGGTCCTGTCGCATCTTCCCGGGCGAACAGCGATCAGGAAGGTCCTCTCGGCGTCTCGCGCACGGGAGTTTGACGAGCAGGCCGACCGTGCCGAGGCTGCGCTGCGAGTTCTCGAGAAGACCGCCCGCACACACGCCGGGTCGATGGGCGATCTCTTGATGATGATCCGCCCCAGGGACACGGCGGCACGAGCCAGCGTCGAGGAGGAATACCGCAAGCTGGCGTACGCCGGCAACAGCCACATCCAGGGCGTGCAGTCGCGGTGTCAGCTTTCCGTCCACATGGTGCAGTTGGGACCGAGTTCTGCGGAGCTGGCCATCATCGGCGGGCGGGTGCATATGCGCCGTCTCAACCCGAAGATCACGGCGATCCTGGGGGGCAGAAGCTTTCGGCACGATCATGGCGAGCGGTTTGAGCCTCGCTCGTGCGAGTCGATCGATGGGTCATCTCCGCTGGAATCCGGTGGGGTGCCGCTGCTGAAAGAGTTCAGCGATGCTCCCGAGGAAGCGCTGCACACGGCGTTGGTCAATGGGATCTGTCAATACCGGCTTGGTCCCGGATCGCGAGGGGAGACCGCGGCGAGGACGTACCTGTTCGGAGAGGTGTTGCGACAGACCGGCCCGCTCACCGCGATCGGAGACGAGCGTGAGGCCTCGATGCATGCGGGCGTGCCGAATCCGTGCGAGACGCTCCTGCTGGACGTTGTGCTGCGACGAGACCAGTTTCCGGATCCGAGGCCGCGTGCCGGTGTGTTTACCGAGACGGGCGGGATTATCCGCAGCGTGGACCAGAAGGCCGAATCCGCGAGGCTGCCGGTCGAGGTGAGCGTCGAGTTTCTGGGCCGGCCTGATCGGGAAGGGAACTGCCGAGCCTATCCAGATCATTCGCGTCTGATGCGGCATGTGTTTTCGAAGCTGGAGTGGGACTTGGATCTGTTCGACCTGTATCGCGTGCGGCTGGCGTACCCCCCGCTCATGTCCGATGTGGCGATGACGATCCAACTGCCCGAGGCGTAGAGCCATGTCGTCACCAATCCGCTCGCGGGCGAGTGGCCGTCGAGCACGCCGTGGATGGTGCGGCTCCAGGCGCTTCAGCATCCGGACACGAACAGGTCGAGATAGGCGAAGAAGTCGTCGGCATCGGTGTCGCCGTCGGCGTCGAGATCCGCGGCGGGGTTGTTCGCGGCGAAGAGGTCGAGGTAGGCGAAGACGTCGTCGGCGTCGGCGTCGCCGTCGGCGTCGAGATCCGCTGGGCATCCCGTCTGGGGCTGGGCGATCCAGAGCAGCGCCTCTTGCCGATCCGCGCTGGCGCGATAGCCGGTGCCGACAACGACGATCGTGCCATCGACGCGGACATCTACGTCGAACGCCTCAGAGGAGGTGAACTCATTGGAGACGAGCGTGTGGAGATCGAACCAGGAGTCGCTCGTGCCACCCCAGATGGCGGCGTGCCCCTGGCCGTCGGCACCGTTGGGCGACGTTGAGCCGACCTGTAGCCCACCATCGCTGTCCCGCAATCGGCTGGAGCGCTGTGTTGGGGGGGTGAGGTCGGCGAACGAGGCCCGCCCGCCCGTCCAGAACGCCGCACGGGTCGATTCGGTTTGTACAGAGCCGACGGCCTGCCCATCGCCGGCGCCTTGGACAAAGCTCGCCGAGACGCCCTGCGGCTCCATGTCGAGGACCCGAAGCGATGCCGCGTCCCATCGGCGGGCGTGAGAGCCGCCGGCGAATACTCCGCCGAAGATCGCGTCTCCATCAACCGACGAGAATGTCACGTCTGCGACGCGCCGCGGCCAGTAGTTCGGCGGCTCGTGGATGGTGGCGAAGGTCTCGTAGTTGCCCTGGCTGTACTCGAAGGTGGCACTGCCGACCATCCGGTCACCGCTGATGTCGGCGATACGAGAATATTCCGCACCCGAGGCGTGGCGCTCGGTGAAGGCGCCGCTTGGGAGATCCCAGAAGCCAGCGGACTGCCATGCGCACTGACCGGGGAAACAGTCATAGACATGCCAGAACCAGCCGACGGCGCGATCGCCGGCCACGCCCAGAGCAGCGCCACCGACCGAATCTGCGGGTGTCAGATCGACCGCGATCCACGCGTCTCCCATCCAGGCGTAGGGACGGGCAATATCGAGTGGGCCGCCATTCCAGTCCTGGATGAAGTTCGCCGAGCCCACGGCCGAGTCGCCGTCAATGCCGGTGATACGCGAGGACGTTGCTCCCTGGGGATGGATCTCTTGCACAGTCCATCGTCCGCCGTCGTGAGGGATCGAAGCAGGCAATCGAACGCGCAGCGCGCCGGTCTCTGGCGTGTCGCCACAGTCATTGGAAACGACGCACTCATAGAGACCGGCGTCGTCGATTAGGGCCGGGTCGAGGAGGAGTTCGGGCGTGGTGGCGCCGTCGTACACGCCGCCACTGGGCTTTGTACCGTCAGCCAAGGCGACACCGTCGCGATACCACTGGTAGCTGAGCGTGCCGCCGCCGATGGCGTCAACGGCGATGCTCCCCGGTGCGCCGTGCCAGGCGAGCGCCTCATCGAAGCCGTCGAGCACGGTCGGGCATGCGGAGGTGAACAGCTTCTCGCACGTCACGGTTCCGCCAGACTCGTTCTCACCCCCGATGGCGTAGAGATAGCCGCCGTCGTTGGCCGGCAGCACCGCCGCGCCGAGGTTTCGTCGCGGGGTGGATAGATCCGGCCCGCGAGTCCATGTGTTGCTCTGCGGATCGAGAACATGGACAGTGCGAATCGTGGCGCCCAAGCCCATGGGGCCGGTTCGACCGCCGACGACATAGACGCGTCCGTCCGCGCCGCGAGCCGCGGCGGCATCTGAGAGCGCGATCGGGAGATCGGGCGCGGCGGTCGTGGACCACTGGCCCGTCGCGAGATCGAACCGCTGCACCTCGGCGGTCCGGGCCGATGCGTCGGCGTTGACCCCGCCAATCACGAGCACATGCCCGAGGCCATCATCGACGGCGCAGGCCCAAGCGACGGGCAGGGGGAGGGGGGCGAGGGCGCTCCACGAGTCGCTCAGCGCGTCGTATCGGGCCGCGAGATCGCTCGCGGGTCCGGGCGTGCCGAAGTCCTCTCCCGCGCCGCCGCCGAGGGAATACAGACGACCCTGTGCGTCGGTGCAGAACGCGAAGCCCTGGAATGGCGGGTCGCCCGGGCGATCGGGCAGGCGATCGCCGGTGAACCCCTCGATCGGGTCGTAGACGCGATTGTTACCGGTGTCGCCGCCTACGGCGTCCTCGCCTGCAAAGACAAGGATGCGTCCTAGCGCATCGATGCCGGCGCCCTGGGCGATGATCTGGCCTTCCATCGCGGCAAGCTGTGTCCACGCGCCGTTGCCCTCTTGAAAAGAGAAGACGGTGGTGCTGTCGCCGGCGCCGACGAAGGGTCGCCCGCCGATGCTGTACAGCGTCTGTCCGTCGACGATTGCGGCGGCATAGGAGCGTGCGCCGCTGTCGGAGATCACGTCGGGCGCCGGCTGCCACTGCTGGGCATGGGCGGAGAACTGCCCCAGAACCAGGGCAACCAGAGGTGATGCAAGTCGTTGTGTGCGCATCCGTGAATCCTCGCTTCTCTGAGCCTGTCGATTGGGTGCTCAAGAATCTGCATGCTCGATCCAACTCGGCAATGAACGAACAAGGCTGGCTGCCGTGTGGCTCCGCCGGTGGCGTCAGATGGGATACTCGGTTCCGGCAGCGAGGCTCGTCACGCTCCGCGCGCAGCCTTCTGGCGGACCGGCACCGTTCATTTCCTTCAAACGAACACTTGCAACTGGCGTGCCATTGTTCTGTTACCCAGCACGATCTATTTGCGTCGCTCCCCGGGCACTTGAGTCCGCATTGGGGCGAGTCTGTAACGCCGAGGCACAGCATATATCTCCGGCTCTCGCGGTCATGGCACGCGGATTGGCGGTAGTTGCGGCCAACGGACCTGCCAAAGTGGCCAGTGACCGACAAGCCCGGCTCTGCAATGCTCTCAACAACCGGTCGCGAACAGGTCGAGATATGCGAAGAAGTCGTCGGCGTCGGTGTCGCCATCGTTGTCGAGGTCCGCCGCGGGGTCGCCTGCGGCGAAAAGGTCGAGGTACATGAAGAAGTCGTCCGCGTCTGCGTCGCCGTCGGCGTCGAGGTCGGCGGGGCAGGTCAGCGGCGGGATGAGGACGGTGGCCGCACCCTCGCTGATGGTGCTGAGCCAGAGGCGGCCGTCGGCGTCGAACTCAACATCGCCGAGTTGGTAGTGCGGCATGGGGGAGTTCTGGAAGGTGTAGATCGTCCAGGCGGTGTCGTCGTTGATGTCGCCGGCGATGACGCAAAGGCCGTGTGGGAAGGGGGTCTGGGGCTGAAAGGTGTGGGCGCTGAGGGCCATGAGGCCGTCGTCGCGGAAGACGATGCCGCTGACGGTCTTGCCCGGGAGCGGCGAGTTGGCGGTGTCGTAGAGGGTGAAGGTCTGGCCGTCGAAGTTGATGAGGCCATCGCCCATGCCGAGCCAGATGGTGTCGTCGGGTCCGACGGTCATGGAGACGATGCCGCGCTGGTCGAAGAGGATGTCGTATTCGGTCCAGTCCCAGTCTGTCCAGGTTGTCCCGTCGAAGCGGTGGAGGCTTGCTTCAGAGGCGACCCACATGTTGCCCTGGGAGTCTGACTCGATGGCGCGGATGTCGCCATGGGCGAGGCTGCCGCCGAGGGAGCGTTGCTGCCAGTTGTTGCCGCTCTGGCCGTAAAGGCCTGAGAAGTCGCCGCCGATCCACATGCGTCCGTTTGGGTCGACGCCGATAGCCTGGAATATCTCGACGCCGAGGTTGCTGTTGCGCCAGTCCCAGATCTGGAAGTCGTTGCCGTTCCATGCGCCGACGCCGTTGGAGCCGATCCAGAGGCGTCCGTCGTCGTCCTCGTAGAAGCCGTGGGCCTGCTCTGCGAGGAAGGGCCAGGGGTTCTGGCCGGCGTTGTGCATGCCCCAGTTTGTCCAGCGCTGGTAGTCGTAGCGGGATGCGCCGGCCTCGCCGGTGGCGATCCACATGTCGCCGGAGCGGTCGCGGTAGAAGTTGTCGATGAAGTAGTCGGGGATACCGGTGTTGTAGGAGTTGAAGGCCTCGAGCCACATGCCGTTGCTGTCGAGGTGGCGGGTCGCGCCGGGGGTGGTGACCCAGACGTCGCCGTTGCCCGCGAAGGCGAGGGAGGTAATACGGATGCCCTGGTCGGTGAAGGACTCCCAGGAGTCGCCTGCGTTGGAGGAGCGGACGGCCTGGCCGAACCAGTTGGCGAGGTAGATGTCGCCGCTCGGGGCGATGGTGATGGCGGTGGGCGTGGTGCTGGTCATGCCGACGCGGGCGGGGCTGAAAGTCTCGAAGGCGTTGTTTGTGCGGTCGAACTTGTAGAAGGAGTTGCCGCCGCCGATGCCGGCGGACATCCAGAGGTTGCCGTCGTGATCCTCGCGGAGTCGGCGGAAGCGTGTGGGGCCGTCGTGGAGAACCCAGCTCGTGCCGTCGAACTGTGCGATGCCGTTCAGCACCTCGTTGGCGACGAAGACGTGCCCGTCGGAGGCGACCATGACCGAGCTGAGCGAGTCCCAGGTCTCGTCCCAGGGCATCTCGACGCCGGTGTCGTAGCTGGTCCAGTTGACGCCGTCGAACTCGAAGATGGCGTGGTTGGACTGCTGGACGCCTGTGTTGTTGATCCAGACGTGCCCGTCGGCGTCGAGGTCGATGCCCTGGATGACGTTGTGGCGGAGGGGTGAGTTGGACCGTGTATAAACGGTCCAGGCGTCGTCATCCTTGTGAACGAGGCCGGCGGAGGTCGCGATCCAGACCGAGCCGTCCGCGACGAACTCGATATCGTTGACGAACTCGCTGGGGATGGGCGTCTCCCAGTTGGCCCAGGTCTCCCAGGTGTCGGTGGCGAAGTCGTAGATGCCGATGCCGCCCTCGCGCCAGAAGGGCCAGCGTGCGGCGACCCAGAGCTTGCCGTCTGGGGCGAAGAGGTTGAAGCGGGCCTCCTCGCCTGGGATGCCGGTGTTGGAGGGCTTGAGGATCTTCCAATCCTGGGCGTGTGCGGCGCCGGCGATGATGCAGGCGGCGATGGCGGTGACGTTGGTGCGAATGGTCATTCGGAGTTCCTCGTTGTTGATGGCAAGGGCGGCGTGAGCCTGTGGAGCGGCGTGCGCCTGCTCGGGTTTGTGTTCGTGAAAGGTGGGCCCGACGTTTTCACGGCGGGCACACCCTGGGTTCGTGCCGTGAGGGCGGCACGAGGGAGTGTCAACAGCCGACGGCGAAGAGGTCGAGGTAGGTGAAGAAGTCGTCGGCGTCGGTGTCGCCGTCGTTGTCGAGGTCCGCCGCGGCATCGCCGGCGGCGAAGAGGTCGAGGTAGGCGAAGAAGTCGTCGGCGTCTGCGTCGCCGTCGCCGTCGAGGTCGGCGGCGCATCCGCCCTGCGCGGCCTCGATGCAGGCGGAAAACTCGCTGGTGGCGGCCGCAGCGATGTCGGTTGCGGTCGCGGTGATGAACTCGCCCTCGGCGACCGCCCCGGTCACTGTTGTGTCGAAGGGCGCGTCGCCCGATCCGTCGGTGTCGACGGTTGCCGAGCCGAGGTAGCGTTCGCCCTCGCCATAGCCTGAAGGGTCGCAGGTTGAGCTTGCGAACAGCTCGACGCGGTAGGATCGGTTCGGGCGTGAGTTCAGCGTGCCGCGGGCGCGGACGCTCGTACCGTCGGTCTGGGCGGTATCGAGCACGGGGAAGTTCTGGAGGCCGTTCGCGCCGATCGAGTCGGCGTCGCCGGCGTCGTTGGGCGTCACGCCGAAGTCGCCGTTGCCGGCGAGCAGGTCGATGCCGAGCAGGCCGTTGTCGGAGATGTTGTTGCCGGAGAACTCGGCGTCGGCGATGAGGCGGGTCGCGAAGATGCCGGTGCGGTCGGTGAAGCGGATGGTGTTGCCCTGGAGGGGCTCGGCGCCGCCGATGCGGACGCCCTGGGGGGTGCTGTTAGCGGTGAGGTTGGAGACCTCGATGCCGTTGTAGGTGGTGATGGGGATCTGGCCGGTGGCGTCGGTGCCGATGAGATTGCCCTCAATGACGATGTTGTTGTTGTCGCGGTTGATGGCGTTGACGCGGATGGCCCTGCCGAAGGTCTGGCCGTTGTAGTGGTTGCGTCCGGCGACCTTCATGCCGGCGACGACGTTGTTCCGGATGATGGTGTTGTCCGAGTCGTTGATCTCGATGCCGGTGGGGCCGTTGCCGGGGGCTCTGGCCGCGCCGTCGGCGGTGATGCCGATGTAGTTGCCCTCGATGAGGGTGTCGGTGGCCCAGGAGAGTTCGATCCCCTCGCCGACGGGGAAGCCCTCGGAGCCGAAGGAGCCGAAGCCGCTGATGACGTTGCGTTCTTCGGGGGTGGGCCCGCCGATGCGGTTGCGGCTGGAGGTGTCGCAATAGGGGCTTGCGCCGACGAAGATGGTCTGGAGGGCGTTGCCGATGATGATGTTGTCGTCAGCGCCGCAGACGAGTTCAACAAACTCCAGGGTGTTGCCGTCTTCGGGGACGGTGCCCCCGATGACGTTGAATGCGCAGTGCTCGGGGTAGGGATCGATCTCGACGCCGAGGGTGTCGCAGCCAACGACGCGGTTGCGGTTGCCGTTCCAGATGGCGATGGAGGAGCCGCGCAGCCAGACCGCACCGAGGCCCCGGAACACGCAGTCGTCTGCGCGGACGATGATGGCGGGGACGCCCCAGCCGTTTGCCTGGAGGCCGTAGATACCGACCTCGGGGCCGTCGGGGTTGGTGTCGCCGGTGTGGTCCTCCTGGGTGGAGAAATCGATGGTGGTGTTGTCGTCTGTGACGACGAACGCGCCGTCCTCGAGCTTGAGCACGGCCATGTCATCGACGAGCCACCACTCATCGCGCGGGATCGCGAAGGCGATGGTCTGCGCGCCGGGCGTGTTGTTGGTCGCGGTCACGGCCTCGCGGAACGAGACCTTGCCATCGGGGCCCGGCAGATCGGCGACCCGGCGAGCGCCGGAGAAGTCGGTCACGTCCTCGAGGGTGGTGACGGTGACGGTCTGCGCCGAGGCGCCAACGGCCAACGCGGCGAGGGAAGCGATGACGGTGTACTGTCTCATGGTTGGATCTCTGCAGTATTGAGTGTTGTGTTCTGCGCCGACAAGGGCGTCTCGTCTACGGTGGGGTGTTCCTGTTCTTCAAACTGTCAGCATCCGGCCGCGAACGCGTCGAGATACGCGAAGAAGTCGTCTGCGTCTGTGTCGCCGTCATTATCGAGGTCCGCCGCGGAATCGCCGGCGGCAAACAGATCAAGGTAATCGAAGAAATCGTCGGCGTCGGCGTCGCCGTCGCCGTCGAGATCGGCGGGGCAGCCGCCATCGCCGAAGCGGGCGAGCAGGAAGGTCTCCCGGACGAACTCGATGCTGGCGGTGCCGAAGGCGATGATGTCGCCGGTGGGCAGCAGGGAGGCGTCGAGGAAGCTGTCGCGGGCGACCCGGCCGTCGGGTGAGGTGTCGACGTTGGTGATGTCGTTGAGCACGCCGGTTGCGGGGTCGTAGGTGAGCATGATGGCATCGCGGTTGAAGCGATCGCCGGTGATGTCGATGGTGGAGCTGGTGCCGAAGAGGCGGAGCCGGCCAGCCGAGTCGATGAGCAGGCGTGAACCGCGGTCGAACTCTGCGCCCTGGCGTCCGCCGAAGCGGTCCTGCCAGAGGAACTCGCCGTCGTCTGCGCGGAAGGCGATGGTGACGGCGTCGTCGTTGGTGTTGCTGTCGTCGCTGTCGGGGTCGCTGACGCCGGTGACGAAGACGTCGCCGTTGGGCGCGACGGCCAGGTCGGTGAGGAAGTCGTCGAAGCCGGGATCGCGGACGGCGACCCACCGCTCGGCGCCGGTGTCGGCGTCGTACTTGACGGCGACGTAGGCCCCGTCGAAGCCCGCCTGGCGCCCCGCGATGTGGACCGAGCCGTCGGGGCCGAGGGCGATCGCGCGGACGGTGTCGTTGCTGGTGCCGTCGTAGCGGGTGAGCCAGCGCTGCGCGCCGGTCGCGCCGTCGTAGCTGATGGTGACGATGTCGTTGGTGTTGGTCGGGGGACTGGTATTGCCGGAGATGAAGACATCGCCGGCGTCGTTGACCGCGACGACGCGGGCGCTGTCGTCGTTGAAGAGGAACCGCCCGTTGTCGCCGAAGATCGCGGACCAGAGGAGGTTGCCGTCGGCGTCGAAGCGTGCGGTGCCGTAGTCGCCGCGTTCGTCGTCGTTCCAGATCAGGCCGGTGACGACGACGCCGCCGTCGGGGTGCAGGGCGAGGGCTTTGGGGTCGTCGATGCCGCTGGCCGGGCCGTCGTAGAAGGCCTCCCAAATCAGGTTGCCGTCGGCGTCGTACTTGAGAACGGCCATGTCGCTGTTCGCAAAGCCGGGCATGCTTGCGCGTCCGAGGGCGTAGATGGCGCTGCCGTCGGGGGTGGCGGCGATGGCGACGCCGAGGTCCTGGTCGTTGCCCGGTGCCGGGCCGTCCCACTCACGCACCCACGCCATCGAGCCGTCCGGGGCATACTTGGCGACGACGATGTCGTCTAACTCGCTGGTCGCGAGGATGTAGCTGTTGGCGGCGGCGTCGGTGGCGAGCGGACGGATGCCGTTGAGGGTGTCGGCCAGTTCGGGCTGAACGACCCACAGGGGGGGGTCGGCGAGGAGCGGCGTCGAGATCGAGGCGGTGAGAACGGCGATCGTGCGAGTGGTGATCTTGCGCTGCATGGATTGGCTCCTGTTGGCTTGCCCTGTGTGGAGTTGCAACTTCTGTGCCAGTTGTGAGCTTCCGGTGGAACGCCTGGGTGTGGAACGAATGGGTGCGGTGCGTTCATCGACGCGTCGGGTTGGGTGACGGCAGGCCGGGCGCGCGCACAGTTGTGGCCATGTGCCGATCGGGCCCGGGGAAGATGGTCCGCGTGGGCGTGCGGGGAGAGAGCCGAGCGCCCTCGGGGGCGCGTGGTGCCCGCGTGTGAGATCGGTGCATAGGCGTAGCTAAGGGCAGCCCATCACAAAGAGATCGAGGTAGAAGAAGAAGTCGTTGGAGTCGATGATGAGATTGGGCAGCCCGTAGTCGGACTGGTTGGGGTCCGAAGATGTGGTCAGGTCAGCCTCGGCGAGATTGGCCGAGGCGAACTGGTCGAGGAAGTAGAAGAAGTCGTCGGCGTCGACGTCGCCGTCGCGGCTGCCGTAGCCGGGATCGCGGGGATCCGAGGAACCGGTGAGGTCTCCCTTGCAGAACAGGGCGCGGTCCTGCGACTCGATCGCGCCGTTGCCGTCGAGGTCGTAGAGGCTGAAGTTCGGCCCGCAGCCGGCGACGACAAAGCGGCCGTCGACAACGCCGTCGGCGTCGCAGGACGATCCGTCCATCGATTGCAGGGCGGACTCGTAGGCGGACACGTCGAGGTCATCGATCTTCTCGTCTGCGTTGAGATCGCACGGGCGCGCGGCAAAGCCCACGTCGGTCCAGACGTAGAGCGACTCGTCCTCGAACTCGTAGGACGTGCCGAAGATGGCGGTCGCCTCCCAGTCGTCGGGCTCAAGAACATCCTCGGCTTTCTTGTCGTCCCAGCGCTCAGTGAGCACCCTCACCTCGCCTTGGAGCCTGGAGGCGTTCTTGATGAGATCCAGGACGGCCTCGACGACACTGTGGTGGCTGAACGGGCCGATCTCGCTATCAATCGGCTGCTCGGGCTCGCCGGTGAGTTCGGCGGCGCCGGCCATCGTGAGGGCCTCGACGAGGGTGATGGTGGTGATGTCGCTGGCGATGTCGTGACTGAAGCGGAGGTTGACCTCGGGGTCGTAGAGCCCGAAGTCGGAGCCGCCGAACACGCCGCTGGCCTTCTGATAGCCGGCCGCGCGCTGGAAGTAGCGGCTGCGGATGATCCAGGTCTCGCCGGGCTCGAAGGTGTTGTCCTGGTCGCCGCCGGTTCTGGAGACGATGGTGACCTGGTGACAGCCGCAGAGGACGAGGGAGAAGTCCTCGCCCGAGCGCTCGAAGAAGGGCGCGGTCCAAAAGTTGAGGTCGTGGTCGCCGCACCCGCCGGGGCCTGCGCCGCCGCGTGCTGCGCGCTGCCCGATCGAATCCTCGGGCAGCCCGCCGAAGCGGGCGACATTGGCGAGGTACCGGAGTTCCGCGGCACCGTCGAGCTCGCCTCCGGTGTCCTTGTCGCTGTCGATGTCGATTTCGAGGAATCCGAGGACCGGGCTGGGTCCGAATCGGAAGGGCTCGAAGGGGTCTGTGCCGATGCCGCTCGTGCCCGAGGGGTTGACCAGCCCCGCGAAGGTGACGTCGAGGCGGAAGAGGTTGGCGTCGCGTCGCTGGACGACGCCTGTGTAGGGGTCTTGGAGGGCGTCGAACGCGCGCCAGCCGCTGATCTTGACGCGCAGCACGTCAGGGAGGACCGAGTCCGGACGGATGGGACCGTCGCAGCCGGGATCGGTCCTGCGGATCTCGGCGTCGCCGAAGCCGTCGATAAACTCCGCGAAATCGTCCGCCGGGGCGTGCGGGCAGAGCAGCGCTGCGGTGATGAGGGCGATACGCCTCATGAGACGCGCTCGGCGATCTCGCGGACGCGGCTCTCCAGGCCGTAGCGTTCGATGCGATAGCGGAAGCTGCTGCGTTGCATGCCGATGAGCTTGGAGGCCTTGGAGACGTTGCCTCGGGTGTGCTCGAGGGCCTGGATCATGAGAGCCTCTTCGATCTGGTCGGCGGTGTGGATTCCGCGATCGAAGTCGAACCGGGGCGTGCCGCCGATGGCGACGGCCTTGCCGTTGGCGTGCCCGTTGGCCGCGCCGGATGTCGCGTGGGATTGGGCGATGCCGAGATCCGCGGCCTCGACCATGCTGGTGTCGCTGAGCATCGCGGCCCGCTGGACGGCGTTGGCGAGCTCGCGGACGTTGCCGGTCCAGGGATGGGCGAGGATGGCGGTCTTGCAGGCGGGCGAGAACTTCAAACCCTCGCGCCCGTAGCGAGCGCCCATGTCGGCGAGCAGCTCGCGGGCGATGAGCAGCGCATCCTGGTCGCGCTCACGCAGGGGCGGGATCTCGATGGGGAAGGCCGCGAGGCGGAAGTACAGATCGCGCCGGAACTTGCCGGCCTCGGCGAGCGACTCGAGCTCCTGGTTGGAGGCGGCGATGACGCGGGCCCGGACGGTGCGCTCGCGCGAGCCGCCCACGCGCCGGAACGTCCCCTGCTCGACGACGACCAGGAGCTTGGCCTGGAGTTCGAGGGGCATCTCGCTGATCTCGTCGAGGAAAATGGTGCCGCCCTCGGCCATCTCGAACAGGCCCGTGCGTGCCGCGCGGGCGTCGGTGAACGCGCCCTTCTCGTGCCCGAAGAGCTCGCCCTCGACCAGGGTCGCCGGCAGCGCCGAGCAGTTCACATGGACGAACGGCGGAGCGTCCTTGGCGGGCGGATCCTCGTTCGCGACGGCGGTGTCGTGGATGTAGCGCGCGAGCACACCCTTGCCGACGCCGGTCTCACCCAGCAGGAGGATCGTCGGCAACGCCCCGGCGTCTCCGGTGCCGATGGGCATGGAGGCGAGCTTGGCCGAGAGTTTCAGGCACCTGCTCCAGGCGTCGCTCTCACCGAGGACCTTGCGCGTGTCCCCGCGGGTGCGTTCGAGGCGCTGGTAGAGCTCGACCCTCTGGCTGAGTCGGCGCTTTTCGAGCCAGCGGGGGAGCTGGATCTGGAGTTCCTCGATGCTCAGGGGCTTTTGGAGGTAGTTGTCAGCGCCGTCGCGCATGGCCCCGACGGCGTTCTCGATGCTGCCGTAGGCGGTCATCACGACGATGACGCCGTCGAACCCGTCGGCGCGCAGCTCGCGGACGAACTCGAGGCCGTCATCCTCGCCCAGATGAACGTCGGTCAGAACAAGGTCGAGCCCCACTCGCTGGGCGATTTCACGGGCCGGATCGAGAGCCGCGGCTTCATGGACATCATGCCCGCCCTTCTTGAGGGACCGCACGATCGAGAATCTCAGGTTTTCTTCGTCTTCAATGACGAGAATCTTGGCCACTGGCAACTCCTGACTGGCCATTATTAGCCAGCTCTTCTGACTGCACCTCGTCGGGCAGGATGAGCGAAAACCTCGCTCCGGCGGCGAGAGCCGCGTCCGACCCGCTTTTCAAGGACGCACCGAGGTTTTCGACCTCGATGCGTCCGCCATGCCCTCTCATCGCATGGAGAGCAGATGCAAGTCCGATGCCAGTCCCTTGTTTTTTGGTGGTGAACGACGGGCGAAAGAGGTTGGGCAGGACATCTTCGGAGATTCCCGGACCTCCATCGCTGACGGCGACCTTCCAGCCGCCGGGCGTGCGGGAGGGGCGGATGTGGACGATCCCGCCCCTCGGTGTGGCCTCGATGGCGTTGGCGAGGATCGCCGCGAGAGCCTGGCTCAGGTGGTCGGGGTCGAAAACGCGGCTGCCCATGACTCGGGCGGCCTGAAAGTCGCACTCGATGCGGACGCCGCCGGCGGCAGCCATGGGCTCGTGGGCCTCGATCGCCTCGCGCAGCCAGTCATGGACACTGACCTTGCGGCAATCGATCTCGGCGGGCGATGTCGCGCGCAGGAGGCGGTTGAGCCAGTCCTCGAACCGATCGACGGCGTCGATGATCCGGCGCTGGCTGTCCTTGATCTCGGCATCCTCGACCTCGTCGCGGGTCATCTCGGCGAGGCCGCGGATGCCGGCGAGGGGGTTGCGGATGTTGTGCGCCAGGCGACGCATCATCTGTCCGACGGCGACGAGGCGCTCCTGCTCGATACGCTCTTCCTGGCTGCGCTGGACCATCTCGGCCATCTGGTTGACCTCGCGCGCAAGGGTCGCCAACTCGTCGTTGCCCTTAGGATGGAGGCGGTAGGAAAACTCGCCGACGCCGATGCGTTCGGCGGCGACGCGCAGGCGCTCGATGGGACGGATGACCCACCTGCCGACGAGCGAGAGGCTGAGCAGGCCGACGAGGGCGGTGAGACCGGCGACGAGCGCGAGGACGACGCCGAGGCGTGTTCGGAGCTGATCCTCGAACGCTTCTGCGAGCTGGGCGTCGTCCAGGATGCGTCCCTCGATGCGTTCGATGAGCTCGTGGATTTCGAAGAGGGCGAGGCCGGCGCTCTGTCGCGCGCCGTCGTCGCCGATGTCACTCCAGCGCGCCGCGAGTTCGTGGGCGCGTTCGAAGATGCGATTCTCGAGATTGTCCAGGGCGTACATCCCGGCGCGGACCTGCCAGCCCTCCTGGAGCTTGAGCCTCTCAAAGTTGTTGCGCATCCGTTCGGAGAGAATGGCGAAGGCATTGGGATCGAAGCTCGGCGGCTCGCTCGAGCGACTCCCGCGCACGCCGTGACCGGACGCTCCGCTCTGCTCTCCCCAGGTCGGCCCGCCGAGGAGCATGGTCGCCTGCGCCTCTGCGTCGCGCTTGATCGTGCGAAGGGAATGGAGCACGCCGGACATGCTCTGGATGGGGCGGGAGATCTCGCGCTCGAGGATCGCGAACGACGACCATGCCGAGGCGAGGCTGACGAGGACGGCGAGGCCGAACAGGGCGAGAAGGATGACGAATCGCCGGCGGATGGTCATGGGCGAGGTCCGGCGCGCCTCGGGCGGCTCACACGACTAGCGCACGGGGGGCTGATAGCCCCAGTCAAGCGTCTCCTCGAGCGGGCGTTTGGTGGAGCGGACGCTGCCGTCGATGAATGTCAGGTTCATCGCGCCGGCGTGGCGCATGGCGGGGAACCAGTAGCGATTGCGAGCGAACGGCCCGTCGCCGCCCATGGCCGGGCCGGAGAAGACCGGGGAGAGGTTGTTGGCGTCGGCGACGGCGCCGTCGACATCCCACATGAGCGGCACCGTGGGGTGCTCGAGGATCTCAGAAGTGAGTTCGACGGGGCGGACGCGGACGCGTCCGTCTCTTTCCTGCTCGCCCCAGTGCATGCGGACGTTGAAGCCGTAGGAGATGTTCTCCGGGGGCGCGACGCCGCCGCGTGAGCACGGGGCGTTTCGGCGGAGTTCGACGGGACCCTCGACTTCCGGGCAGCGGAGGGGGTCGTTGCCCTCGTAGGGAAGCTCCACGAGCTGCCTGGAGCCATAGTTCCCTTCCCAGAACTCGCTGATGCCGTAGAGCGATTCCTGGAAGGTTTCGAGGCGGAAGCGCTCGCCCGGGAGGTCTCTATCTTCTCCGCGGTCGCCGTGGAGTTCGTCGTCGGCGTAGATGGAGAAATCGAAGGCGACGGCGCGTTGGGACATCTGGCAGCGGAAGGAGCGCGCGCTCGACCGGGCCCCGCCGAGGGCGGGGAGCATGAGCGACACCAACACCGCGATGATGGCGATGGTGATGAGGATCTCGATCAGCGTGAATCCGCCGGGCCTTCTCAAGCGGTCTCCTCGCACGGGAATCTCGGTCCCACGACTATAGAGGATATGGGGGTAAGAACCAATTCGTAATATCTGTCAGCCCCCATGAGCGGGCGGAGGAGGGCGTTGTTGATGGTTGGCGACACTTGTGGCCAGCGGCGTCGGGGGTTTCAGGGCGTCTTCAGCCGCCGCGACGGACGATCGAGATCGACCCGTTGCTGCTGCTGACACGGGATTCCCCTCCCTCGCCGGGCGGCCCGATAACAGCCTCGGCGTGCAGACGGCAACTCCTGCGACGCTTCTCGGCGATCTCTTCGGGCGAAAAGCCGACGAGGCTCACCGAGCCGTTGGAGGTCTTGGCGGAGAGTTCACCGGCGAACGCGCCGCCGACACCGACGTGGACCGAGCCGTTGGAGGTGTCGATCCGGATGGGCCCGCTGGCGGCGTCGGCGAGCTCGACGCGGACCGAGCCGTTGGAGGTGTCGGCGTCGACCGAGCCGTTGATCTGGGCGAGTTGGACGCGCCCGTTGCTGGTGTCGACGATCACGTCGCCCTCGTGGTTCTCGACGGTGATGCGCCCGTTGCTGGTGGTGAGGCTCGCACGCCCGCTCGCGCCGACGAGCGTGAGCGCGCCGTTCGAGGACTTGAGCGTCGCGCCGTAAGCGTCGGGCAGGCGGATGTCGAAGCTGCATCCTTCGCTGCCCTTGCGCCCGCCCTCGGGCCATTGGACGCGCAGGTAGAGCGTGCCGTCGTCGAGGCGGGAGGCGACGACCTCGGTCAGGTTCAGGCGTTCCTGCGTGATCGCCCTGATGTGGGCGTCGATCTCGACGCTGTCCACCTGGACCACCCGAACGTCGATCGCGCCGTTGCGGGTCTCGACGTCGACGCCAGCGCCCGGCTCGTGATCGACCATGAGCTGGCGCGTCTCCTTGAAGCGGGCGGACTGCCAGCCGAAGTTGCAGCCGGCGAGGGTCGCAAGCGAGCAGGCGAGCACGGCACACGCGGTTCGGCAGGACGCGGACATGGCGGATCTCCTCTCGAGGGTGTCGATGGCACAACCGGCGGGCACCTCCCACCGTCCACACACCTGTTGGGATCAACCGGGCGGTGGTTTCACCTCATTGGAGGCGCAGGCGTGACGGCTCGGGGGTCAGAGGATCTCGAGGATCTCGAACTTTTTCGTGCCCCTGGGGGCCTTGACGGCGATGACCTCGCCCGCGCGGGATTTCATGAGCGCGTCGCCCATGGGGCTGCTGACGGTGACCTCGACGTAATCGAGGTCGAGATTGCCGGTGGCCTCGCCGACGAGCAAGTACTCGTCCTCGTCGCCGGTGTCGATCTCCTTGAGGCGAACGCGCGAGCCGAGGAAGACGACGCCGGAGTCCTTGGTCGTCGACGTGTCGACGACATGGGCGGTCTCGAGGCGTTTTTCGAGTCGGCGGATCTCGGCCTCCTCGAGGCCCTGCTGCTCGCGGGCAGAGTGGTACTCGGCGTTCTCCTTGAGATCGCCCAGCTCCTTGGCCTCCTTGATGCGCTGGCTGATCACCGGTCGGTTGGCGATGAGATCGTTGAGGCGCTGCTTGAGCGTGTCGCGTTCGGCAGGGGTGATGACGTCCATGAGAGATCCTCCCGCGTCAGACGGGTTCTGCGCCGCGTGCGCGCAGGGCGTTGATGATGAGGGCCGAAAGCCAGACGGTCGCCCCCAGGAGGCCGACCGCCGAGACCCAGAGCCAGTGTATGCGACCGACGGCGGCTCCTGAACCGAGCCAGGCGCGATCGCGGGTGATCTCGAAGACCGAGAGATAGGGGCTTGCCATCCATCCGGGCTGGGCCCGCAGCCAGCCGGTCTGGTTCGCGTCGAGGATCGCCGGGGCGGACAGGCCCGCGAGGCCGACGACGAGGCACGCGATCAGCGACCACGAGCGGGTACGTCTGGCGAGCGGTCGTCCTTCCTGTTGGAAGGCGCTGAGCGAGGCGCGGGCCTCGCTGGGGCCGAGGCCGATGGCGACGATCCCGCCGATGAGCAAGACCCAGACGAAGAACAGCGCGCCGAGCATCATCACGATGGCGATGGGCCAGTCCGCCAGCCAGGTCTGGGGCCAGATGAGGGCCTGAGCGGGAACGAGGATGACGACGAGGTCGCGGATGGTGGAGGCCGAGCCGCCGGCGCGCGGCCTGGCCTGGCTCAAACGGACAAGCGGCCAGAGCACCAGCCCCCCCACCAGCAGCAGCACCATGGTGACGCGTGCCGTCGGGCGGAACGACTCGGCGCTGAAGGTCGTCAGCGCGCCGCCCTGGGCGAACATCAGGCCGACGATCGCCATGAGATAGAGCGTCCAGCCGAAGGCGAAGATGCGCGGCTCGCCGCGACGGTGCGACCAGTCCTGAGTCTTCACCGGCGCACGCCCGAAGACATCCCGATCGGGACTGGATTGTTCGTCGCTCTGGGTCAAGGCGATCACTCGTCGGGCGTCTCGGGGGCGCGGGTCATCTCGCGATCCAGCACGATGTACCCCGAGCGGAGATCGTATCCGCCCATGCCCGCGTCGATGTGACGCCCGAACTCGTCCTCGGCGTGGAACCGAGCAAGGTGGAAGAGTTTTTCCTTGGTCGGGCGCTCGCCTGGGTGGAAGCCGTTGGGCCCCGAGCCCCAGATGATCCGTGTGTTGCGGTCGGTGACGATGGTGAGGAATGGGTTGGGGCCGACGCCGCCGGCGTCGATCGCGCCGATCTGCTCAAAGTACGACTGGGCGCGCAGCAGGTCCATGAGCTCGATCGCCGACCAGACGGTGGCGCTCGCCCAGGGACGGTCGTAATCGGCGAGGCCCGCGGGGGTGCGCGGCGGGCGGGTGCCGGGGTTGATCACCGGCGTGCGCTTCGGGAACTCGCGCTCGGCACTGTGGGCCAGGGGCATCAGGCGGCCTTGCGCGTCCACGAGATAGTCCACGCCCTCGGAGCGGATCCAGGCACGCGGCACGCGCCACTCGCCCTGCACCTCGACCGAGCCGTCGGGCATTCGGCGGAGCGTCGGCGAATCCTCGAACCAGCCGGTGCGCTCCAGTGCGAGCCCGGCGTTTCGCAGGCCGTCGATCGCGAGCGGATCGCCCGCCAACGCGAGGCTTTCGCGGATGAGTTCGAGGAGCTCGCGCTGTTGGGCTTCGGGGACCCAGGTCTCCGAAGAGTCGAGGGTGGAGCCGGTGTCGGCGGGCCAGTGGACGATGATCGCAGGTGGCGTCGCGACACGCCGAGCTCGGGCGAGGTCGGTGAGTTCTCCTCGCAGCATCGCGGCACCGCCGAGGATGGCGAGCACGAGCATGCTTGCGAGCACGGCGGGCAGGTAGGGGCCGATGCGCTGGATGCGGGGCGGCTTCTTGGCCCTGGTCGCGCGGCGTTTGGGCGTGGTCTTCTTCCTGGTCTTCGTTCTTGCCATCAGCGGCTCACCATCGGCGTTTTGGCGTCGCGCAGGGCAAGATCGACCAAGCGGGCGCAGAGGTCGGGAAAGGCCAAGCCCACGGCTTGGGCCGCCATCGGCAGCAGCGAGTGGCTCGTGAAGCCCGGCATGGTGTTGATCTCCAGGAATCGGGGGACGCCGCCTGCGCCGAGGATGAAATCGGCCCGCGCAAGATGGCGCAGGGCGAGGTCGCGGTAGATCACCTTGGTGTGGGCGGTGAGTTGCGAGGCGACCTCGTCGGGCAGGTCCGGGCTGGTCACATAGGTGGTGTCGTCGCGATTGTACTTGGCCTGGTAGTCGTAGAACCCCTCGCGCGGGACGATCTCGATGATCGGCAGCGGGTCGCCGTCGAGCATCGAGACGGTCAGCTCGCGACCGGCGACGAATCGCTCGATGATCCACGGGCCGGCGCCTTGGCTGGTGCTCTCGGCGAGCTCGCGCGCGGCGGACCACTCGGCGGGCGAGCGGCAGATGCGCACGCCGACGCTGGAGCCGTCGGCGACGGGCTTGAGCACGACGGGCAGGACGAGGGGTGACTCATTTGGGATCGAGGTGACGATCTCGTGGCCGCAGATGGGGATGCCGAGGCGTCGGGCGCGATCGAGCGTGCGGCCCTTGTCCATGGCGTCGCGGGCTGGGCCGGAGCGTGAGCCGACGAAGGTTCTGTCGTGCTGTTCGAGCAGGGCTTGCAGTTCGCCGCCCTCGCCCCAGGGGCCGTGGAGGACGGGAAAGAAGATGCCGGGATCGATCGCGGCGATATCGGCGGATTCGAGTCGCCCGATCTCGTGCAGCGTGGCGTCGAATCGCTCGTGCTCGGCGAGGGCCGTTGCGACGGCGCGTGCGCCGTCGAGGGAGACCTGGCGTTCGCCGCCGAAGCCGCCGGCGAGGACGTGGACGCGGGTCACTCGCCTACTCCCCAAATGACGACCTCGGGTTCGAGCTCGATGGCGAAGCGGTCGCGGACGCGGCGCTTGACCTGCTGCATGAGCTCGATGACATCGCGTGCGCGGGCGTCCTTGCGTGTGGTGACGAAGTTGGCGTGGCGGCGGCTGACCTCTGCGCCGCGAACGGCGAGGCCCTTGCAGCCGGCACGGTCGATGATGAGCCCCGCGCTAACCCGATCGCCCGCGGCGCCAATCGCGTCTATATCCGACTCGAGCGTGGGGTTCTTGTAACAGCACCCGGCGGAGTTCTCGCCCATCGGCTGGCTGTGTTTCTTGTCGCGCATGATGGAAAGGAGTCGTTCGCGGATCGCGGGCGGATCGTCGTGGGTGAGCGTGAACTCCGCCTCGCAGAGGATCAGGTTCTCGAGGCCGCTGGATCGGTAGGCGAAGTCGATGTCGTCGCGCTCGATCGTGCGCATCTGGCCGTTGCGATCCGTGGCCCGGATCGAGCGGAGGTATTGGGCGATCTCGCCATAGCGCCCGCCGGCGTTCATGCGCAGTGCGCCGCCGACCGTCGCGGGAACGCCCCCGAGATTTTCGAGCCCTGCGAGCCCGGCGCGCTGGCAGTCGAGGATGAGACGGGCGAGATCAGCGCCCGCGCCCGCGCGCACCGACCCGGACTTCGGGTCGATATCAACTTGCTTGAACGCGGGCGCATCGAGGGAGACGACGAGGTTCTCGACGCCCGCGTCGTCGACGAGCAGATTCGCGCCGCTGCCGAGAATTTGCAGGTCGGGATCGAGTTCGCAGCACTGGCGGAGTTGCGTTTCGTCGCGTGGGCGTGCGAGTCGTTTGGCGGACCCGCCGACGCGGAACCAGGTCCGGATCGGCGCATCGTGCTCGACTTGCAGTTCGTGTGCGGCGGCGGGCACGGCGGGACTCTCCCAGATGCGGGCCCAGATGCGGGCCCAGCTGCGGACTGGATGCGGGCAGCGGACCCGGGCGAGTCTACTCGCTCTGCGCGCCCGCCTCCTGCGACCAGCCGGCGCGGAGGTAGCCGTGCCCAACCTGCCAGACGGGCCCGGCACCCATGACCACGAGCAGGTCGCCGCCCTGGCAGACGTTCTCGAGTTGCTCGACGATGGCCTCGAAGGGGTAGAGGTGCATGGCGCGGACGCCGCGTTCGCGGAGGCGGTCGACGAGGTCGCCCGCGGTGACGCGTTGTTTCTCGACGATGCTGTCGCGGACGAAGTAGATGTGCGGGACGATAACGACGTCGGCCTGCCCGAAGGCGCTGGCGAACTCTTCGAGCAGGAAGCGCGTTCGCGAGTGCTGGTGGGGCTGGAAGACGCAGACGAGCTTGCCGCCGCGGTCCTGGGGGCGTTCGAACTCGCGCAGGGCCCGGAGGGTGGCTTCGACAGCGGTGGGATGGTGCCCGTAGTCGTCGTAGACGCGGATGGAGCCGCCGGTGGGGTCGGGACGCTCGCCCAGAAGCTGGACGCGCCGGTCCAGGCCCCGGAAGGCTGTGAGGGATCGCCCGGCCCGCTTGGGGTCGGCGCCGAGCGTGATGGCGATGGCGCAGCAGAACGCGGCGTTCATCGCGTTGTGCTGGCCGGGCATGCGCATGGCCCAAGTGGCGACCTGCTCGCCGTGCCGACTGAGCCTGGTGATCTGGGTGTGCGGGTCGAAGGAGATAGCCCAGTCGGCCTCGGGGCTGAAGCCGATGGTCTCGACCTTGCAGCGCACGCCGGCGCAGACCTCGCGCCGGTGCGCGCCCTCGTGGGCGATCAGCAGCGTGCCGCCCTCCTGGGCGTCGGGGACAAGGCGTGCGAACTCGTGGAAGGCCTCGACGACCTGCTCCATCGAGCCGTAGATGTCGAGGTGGTCGGCCTCGACGGACGTGATCGCCGCGACTTTCGGGCGGAGGTTGTGGAACGAGCGGTTGAACTCGCAGGCCTCTGCGAGCAGCAGGCCCGCCTGGCCCTCGAACGCGCCCTTGGGCACTTGCTGCGCGCCGACGCGATAGCCGGCGGGCGAGGCGAACACGGGCGAGCCGAGCGAGCCGTGCATGAGCTGCGGACAGGTTGCCCCGACGATGACCGAGGGGTCGAGCCCGCAATCGACGAGGGTTGCGCCGAGCATGGCGGTCGCGGTGCTCTTGCCGTGCGTGCCGGCGATGGCGACGGCGGTCGAACGCCGGGTGAGCTCTCCCAGGGCCTCGGCGTAGCTGAGCACGGGCACACCCCGATTGGTGGCCTCAAGAACCAGGGGATGCTCGGGGCGGACGGCGGCCGAGGCGATGACCATATCGGTCTCGTCGTCGAGGACGAGGTCGGGCGCATCGGGGGCGACCTGGATGCCGTCGGCTTCGAGGGCGTCGGTGATATCGCCCGAACAGGAATCGACGCCCCGGACTATTCCGCCGAGGCGGGTGAGCATGCGGGCGAGCCCGGACATGCCACAGCCACCGACGCCGAGCATCAGCAGGCGTTTACCTGCAAACTCGATCCGAGGATCTGATTTTGAGGGTGTTTTGGGCTCGGACTTGTCCGGCGTGAGGACAGGCACCTCGACGGGGCCCTGTCCCAGACGATCCGACAGCCTACGCGTCCCTGCGGCTTGGCTCATAGTCCAGAGGGTATCGGATCCGGAAGCGCCCCGGCGTGATTCCTCCATATCGAGGCGGCGACGCGGTGCGAGCTCGGGTCGCGGGTCCATGCGCTGCTCTCTGCGCCGGCTATCCTCGACGCGTGTCTGAGAACCTCCCCCACCGCCTCGCCGTGCTTGTCGATTTGCGCGATGCCGACGGGCGGATCCTCCTGCTTCGCAGATCGAAGTCGCCCAATCTGGGGCTGTGCTCGCCGATCGGGGGGAAGGTCCACGTCGATGAGGGGGAATCGCCTGCCCAGTGCGCCCAGCGGGAAACCCTGGAGGAGGCGGGTATTAAAATTGAGCTGTCGCGATTCCATCTCGCGGGAATGATCGCCGAGCGGGGGTATGAGGGCCAAGGGCACTGGCTGCTGTTCTACTACCGGGTGCTGGGGGCGGTGGAGCTCGAACCGTTCGAGATGCGTGAGGGGCGGCTGGACTGGTTCGAGCCCGAGGAGGTCGATGGGCTGCCCCTGCCGGAGACGGATCGGAAGATCATCTGGCCGATGGTGCGAAAGTTGGGCGGACGAAACCCGAACGATCTGCCAGGGTTCTTTTCGGTGCATATCGACTGCCTGGGGGATGAGCTGACGTGGACGATCGAACAGGAGACGCCGGCGGGGTGAGGAGCTTGGTAGAACTGGGGGATGGGGATCGTTCGTATAATCAGGACGTGATGGACCGCCTTGTAACTCGAATCGGCCCGGCGCGGGTTGGCCTGGATGGACTCTGGCTCGCCCTGTCGATGGGGTGCCGGAGGCTGCGTCTGCCCAGCGGGATCGCGATGGTGCTGCTGAGCGCGCTTGCCTGGGCGCAGGACGGGCAGGATGGGGCGGGAAGCTCCAACGTGCCGCCCAGCCGCCAGGCCGACAACGTCGCGATCATCACGATCGACACCGGCGACGGCATGATCGACTCGGTCACCGCCAAGAGTTTTATTCGTAGGCTTCAGATCGCGGAGAACTCGGGCGCGGACGCCTTTGTCGTCGAGCTCAACACGCCCGGCGGCGAAATCGGGGCGGTCCTGGAGATCTGCAGCGCGATCAAGGCGAGCTCGATCGAGAACTCCGCCGCGTGGATCAACACCAAGGCCTACTCCGGCGGTGCGATCATCGCGCTGGCGTGCAAGGACATCATCACGTCGAGCCCCGCGGCGATGGGCGATGCGCTGCCGATCGTGGTTGATCCCCTGCGGGGGCTCCAGCAGCTGCCGCCGCTGGAGCGCGGCAAGCTGATGATCCCGCTGATCAGCGAGGTCATCGACTCGGCCCGGCGCCAGAACAAGAGCGATTACGTCTACGACGAGTACCTGGTGCAGGGGATCATCATCGGCGTCGAGCTGTGGTGGGTCGAGAACAAGCAGACCAAGCAGCGCATCGCGATCAACCGAGATGAATACCGCACGATCTTCGGGACCGAGCCCATCGGCTCGCCGCCGAGATTGGGCTCGGCCTCGCCCGGCCAAACGCCCGAGATCGATCGCACGACGATCCCGGTTCCTGACGGCATGCAGGGTCCTGGCGGCAACCGGACCGAAGTCGAGCCGGCCTCGCCGGAGCTTGGCGCGGTCGCGAGTTCGGTGGCATCCCAGCAGGAGTTCGCCTCCCGCCGACCCACCATCACCGCAGACGATCGCGGGCAGTGGACGCTCATCGAGAAAATCTCCGACGGGTCGGCACCGCTGCTGTTCCGTGAGAACGACCTACGTCATTACCGGTTCTCGGCGAACGACACGCCGATCAAGACGACAGACGATCTGCAAGCATGGTTCGGGGCGAGCAAGGTCCGCACGCTGGATCCCTTGTGGTCCGAGGGGCTGGTGCGGTTCATGACCAGCTTCTATGTGCGCGGCATCCTGGTGGCCCTGTTCATCCTCTCGTTCTTCATCACCGCGACCCATCCCGGCATGATCGTGCCCGAGACACTGGTGGTCCTGACGCTCGCGGCGCTGCTCATCCCGCCGTTTCTCATCGGCATGGCCAACTGGTGGGAGATCGTCGCGATCCTCGCGGGGCTGCTGCTGATCGTCGGCGAGATCTTCGTCTTCCCGGGCTTCGGCGTGCCGGGGATCGCGGGGCTGCTGCTGCTGTTCGTGGGCCTTGTCGGCACGTTCCTGCCGGACCAGGGCTCGGGGCTGTTCCCCGATAGCCCGAGCCAGCAGCGGGACCTGCTGTTCGCGGTGCTGACGGTCTTGCTGGCGACGACGACGGCGATCGCGGGGATGTGGTTCATCTCGCGCCGTTTCGGCACGCTGCCGCTGTTCCGCCACATGGTGCTCCAGGATCCGGAGACCTCGGCGGATCTTCTCTATGCAATGAGCGACGCGAGCGCGCTGGCGCCGATCCTGGGCGATCGCGGGCGGACGCTCACGGTGCTGCGCCCCGTGGGGCGGGTCGGCTTCGGCGAGGGGCGCGTGATCGACGCGACCGCCGAGAGTGGCTACATTGAGGCAGATCGGCCGGTGCGCGTCGTGGAGGTCACGGGGTTCGCCACCATCGTCGCCGACGAGGACGAGACCGCCTGATGGAGAATCAGTATCTCGCGTGGGGCCTGACGCTGCTCGGCATCGCCGTGTTCCTGGTGGTGATCGAGCTGTTCGTGCCCAGCGGGGGGATCATCGCGATCGTCGCGGCCCTCACCGCCATCGCCGGCATCATCTCGCTGTTCGTCCACGACGTCGTCTGGGGGCTGATCGGGCTCGTCAGCGTGCTCATTGCGACGCCGATCATGGTCTTCGGCGGGCTGCGGGTCTGGGCGACCACGCGGATCGGGCGGCGGATGCTGGGCGAGGAGAGCGAGGACGTGCTCGCCCGGCGCCAGGAGGTGGAGACCCGGCGGCGCGATGAGATCGCCTCGCTCGTGGGGGCCCAGGGCGAGGCGGTGACCGACCTGCACCCCATCGGCGTGGTGCGGATTGACGGGCGGCGCTATGACGCGCAGGCCGAGGTGCGGCTCATCGACGCGGGCGACAAAATTGTCGTGACCCACGCCGACGGGTTCCAAATCAAGGTGAGAAGGACGGGCGAAGATCGGGGGTGAGCCAAGCTCCGGCGGCGTCCTGGCGCGACCCTTCCGCGTATCACGACCCCGCTACACTGGATCAGGCCCAACTGGATCAGGCCCACAAGGACGGAGACTCTCACCATGCCCACCAACCCGCTGATCTGGATCGTCGTCGGCATCGTCGGCCTGATCCTGCTGATCGTGATCGCCGTGATGGCCCAGTTCTTCACGCTCTGGCTCCAGGCGCTGCTGTCCAAGGCGGCGGTGGGCCTGCCGGAGATGATCGCGATGCGTCTGCGAAAGGTGGACGTGCGGACGATCGTCCTGAGCCGGATCCGGGCGGTGAAGGCGGGCATCGATATCAGCACGAACCAGCTCGAGACCCACTATCTCGCGGGCGGCAGGGTGCCCAACGTCGTGAGCGCCCTGATCGCTGCCCAGAAAGCGCGGATCGACCTGATCTTCGATACGTCCTGCGCGATCGATCTCGCCGGGCGCGACATCCTCGACGCCGTGCAAACCTCGGTGAATCCCAAGGTCATCGACTGCCCGAATCCCGCGGCGGGTCGCGCGACGATCGACGCGGTCGCGAAAGACGGCATCCAGCTTCGGGCCCGGGCGCGGGTCACGGTTCGCACCAACCTGCCGCGACTGGTCGGCGGTGCGACCGAGGAGACGATCATCGCCCGTGTGGGCGAGGGCATCGTCTCTGCGATCGGCTCTGCGGAGAGCCACAAGCATGTGCTGGAGAATCCGGACCGGATCTCCAAGGCGGTGATGGCCCGAGGGCTCGACGCCGGCACGGCGTTCGAGATCCTGTCGATCGACATCGCAGACATTGACGTGGGCGAGAACATCGGCGCCAAGCTCCAGGCAGATCAGGCGGAGGCCGACAAGCGCCGGTTCCAGGCCGAGGCCGAGAAGCGCCGCGCGATGGCCGTCGCCGAGGAGACCGAGTTCCAGGCGGAGGTCCAGAAGAATCGGGCGCTGGTGGTGCTCGCAGAGGCCGAGGTTCCCAAGGCGATGGCCGAGGCGTTCCGCAGCGGGAACATGGGCATCATGGACTACTACCGGATGAAGAACGTGGTGGCGGACACGTCGATGCGCAACGCGATCGGCGGCGAGGGCGGCAACAGCCCGAATCCGTCGTAAACCGTTCGGCGAGCGCGGCGCCGGCGTGCCACCAACCGCTGCTTTGAGCGGTTGGTGCGAGTCACCCGGCCCTCGGTAGGAATCACCAACCATGCAGAGCCATGGTTGGTGGCACGAGATTCAGTCCGACAATCGCGTCAGCGCGACTGCGACGCGGCCCGTTCCAGCAGCGTCGCGAGGCGTGCTCGTCGATAGCTCTCGCTGGTGAAAACAGTCGCCGAGGGAAGTTCGCGCTCGCCGGCTGCGCCCGCGTCTTCGAGGATGTCGTCGATGCGCACGGCCTGGACCCGGCGCTGGTCGTGCACGCCGACGCCCGGCTGCTCGCCCTGGACTGCGCGTGCGAACGGATCGTCGGGCCCGATGCGGAAGATGGTGCCGGCGGGTACCTCGGGGATGGAGCCGTCGTTGCCGGCGATGTACGCCGAGCGCGGGAAGATCGCGCGGATGCCGCCCTGCTGGCGCATGAGATCACCCGTACTCGTGCGGTAGACCTGCTCGAAATCGAGCGGGGCGCGCGGATCGATCTCGACCTGTCGAAGGCTCGTCCCCGCGGGGCCGACGTCCTCGAAGCCCTGGTCGAGCGGGCGTGCCTGCTGGAACTGGGGGGTGACATAGGGCGTCCAGGTTATCGGTGGTTGCCAGGGCTGCCATTGCGAGGCCTGCCAGGCCGGCACAGTTTGGGCGAGTGCAGACGAACCGACCATGGAAAGGGCCAACAGCCCCGTTGCACCGCTCCAGATCACACGCCCACGTCCCATCATCCCTCCATCGGGTATTCCCGCCCGCACCCCTACCGTGAGGGGATGAGTTCAATGTACACCGAGATCACCCCTTCGCCATCGAGATCTTCGAGGGGTTTGCCCTTGGCAGTCCAGGAGTACATCGCGTTGAGCCCGGCCTCATCGAGTTCGCGGTTGCCGCTGGAGTTTGTCATCTTGGCGGTCTTGACCGTGCCGTCCTTGGCGAACGAGACCATGTAGACCGCCCGGCGGTTGCCGGCGAGCAGGCGCGTCGGGATCGTCAGCTCGGGCGGGACGCGGGTCTGGATCTCCAGCCCCTGGGCCGCGGCGGGCTTGCCGGGCTGCACGCGCAACGGGCGGCTTGGCGAGGTCGCGGGCGATTCCTTCTCGCTGGGGGTGCCGTCGCGTCGGGTCTCGCTGGCTTCGCCCGGCTTGGTGCTCTGGCGACCGGGCGTGCCCTGCCCGTCGGCGGCCTTGGTTTCCTGCGAGGGATCGGGCATTCCCTCGGGCAGCGCGATCGCCAGGGACGAGACCGACGCCGGCGGCTCGATCGGGCCAAGCTCGGCCTCGAACGCGGGGGCGCTCGCCTCGGTGTCGGGGACCATCCTGGGCGAACGAGCCTGGGTGGACAGCGACGCCGACGACTCGCTCTGTTCGATCACGCCCATGGGCGTCGCGCCGGGCGTCTGGGCGTTGATGGCGGGCCGGCCGCTGCGCGAGGCGAGCGCGAACGCCGCCTGCTCGACCTCGCTCTGGAACGCCTCGTGAGGCGTCGGCGTTGCGAAGCCGAGCCAGGTGAGAGTCTCGATCGTGGACTCGGAGATGCCCAGACGGATGGTGCTCGAGGGCGGCTTGGGCACAATGACGCGAGCACCGCCCGAATCTCGCTGAAGCACGCCGCCGGCGATAGCGAGGACTCCCACATGCACGAGCAGGCTGAGCGCAAGGGCGATGGCGAGGCGGACGGTGCCTCGCAAGGGGGCGTCGGGGTTTGTCGCTCGTCTGGGCAATGTTGCTTCCCTGAGCGTGGTGGGCGCCGCCAGCGGAACACTTCGGCCCCTCGCGGCGTTTCACTCCTGCGAAGAGGCCAACGCCGCCCTGACTGTGATTGTTCGCAGATCGACAGACGACGGCGTCATCAAGGATAGAATCAGCGACCTAGGGAGTAATACGCATGCTCAGGCAGTTGAGTCGTTCTCTGGCTTATGGCACGGTCTGCGTCGCCGCCGCGGCACACGCCCAGGAACTCAAACTGGGGGACGAAGCGCCGGCGATCAAGGTCGGCGAGTGGGTCAAGGGTGGGCAGAGCGAGGCGCTGAGCGGTGATTTCGAGAAGGGGCACGTCTACGTTGTCGAGTTCTGGGCGACCTGGTGCCCGCCTTGCATCACGAGCATCCCGCACCTCTCCAAGCTCCAGAAGGAGTACGAGGACCAGAAGGTCCACATCATCGGCGCCACGCGCCCCGACCCCAGCAACACGCAAGAAGCCGTCGGATCGTTCGTGCGTGAGCAGGGCGACAAGATGGCGTACAACGTCGCGTGGGACGCAGACGGGTCGATCTATGACAGCTACATGGTCGGGGCGCAGCAGGGTGGGATTCCGACGGCGTTCGTCGTCGACCGCGAGGGAGAGCTCGCGTGGCTGGGACACCCGATGGCGATGGATCGACCGCTGGCGCTGATCGCCGGCGGGAACTGGGACATCGAGAAGTTCCAGAAGGGCAATGCGATCCACGAGCGGGCGCAGCGCAGCTTCCAGAGCGGCGACTTCGACGCGGCCCTCAGCGCGGCGGACGAGCTGATCGCCGACTATCCCAAGCTCTTCGGCGGCGACGCGGTCTACCTCAAGATCATGATCCACTGGAACCAGGGCCAGAGCGAGCGGGTCATCGACGGCTTCGACACGCTCATCAACGAGTACCCGGACTTCCTGGGCGACGACGGGCCGTTCCTGAAGTTCTCGACGCTCGTCGAGTACGGCATGAGCGAGCGGGCGATGAAGCTCGGGCGCGAGCTCGTCGACGGCATGTTCTGGGATAGCCCCGACCGGCTCAGCGCGATCGCCTGGGCCATCGCGACCACCGAGATCGACGGGCTCGATCTGAACCTCGCGCTCAAGGCGGCGACGCGGGCGAACGAGCTGCGCAACGGCGAGCACGCCGACACGCTGGACACGCTGGCCAAGGTCCACTTCCAGCGGGGCGATATCGCCAAGGCGATCGAGTTCCAGGAGCGGGCGGTCGAGCTGGAGACCGACGCTCAGCGGCTTGGCCATTTCAAGCGGACGCTGAGTGAGTATCGGGCTGCGGGCGACGACTGAACCGATCGACAACACACGTCTTCTTGCGAAACGCCCCGCTGAGGCTCCTCCGGCGGGGCGTTTCCTTTATCTGAGCGCACATCGAGATCGCAGCGGTTTGCTCAGAGCGGAATCGCAGGGCTCTCCGGCTTGTGCGAGATTGATCGGTCGCTGATCCGGACCTTCGCAGAGCCCCAGATTCGGCGTCCTATTGCGACGCTTTCGACCTCAGATCGTTCGACGAGCGCTTGGTCGGATCGAGTTCGTTCGTCGCATGTGGTCGGTTGGCGAATCATCGCAGGCCCAATCGTGAGGGCCATTTGCGTCGTTTGTCACAAGTGCTTCGCGACGGGATGCTTGCGCGCGTGTCTTGCGTCGTGCCACCAACCGCTGCTTTGAGCGGTTGGTGTTTCGTGGCGCTCTCCCAGAAGCACCAGCCGTGCAGAGCCACGGCTGGTGGCACGTCACTCGGCCATCCGCATTTGTTCGAGTTCTCCGCCGGTTGACGCAAAGTGCTCTAACGGTCGGGCCTGTGATATCGCCCGATCCGATCGGACTCGAGTCGCTCTCGTCGCCCGCTCAGCCGCCTTCGGCGGCGTCGTCTTGCGCCGGCGCGGCCTGCGTGGCGCTGAGCGGTTCGAGGCGGTTGCCGAAGGGCGGAGCGTCGATCACCCGCGCGGCCTTGAGCACCGGAGGATCGACGGGTTTGCCCTGCTCGGCGGTCGGCACGCTCGCGATGGCGCGGATGACGTCGGCGCCGCGGACCGCCTCGCCGAAAGCGGTGTAGTTGCCGTCGAGGAACGCCGTGCCCGGGCGGCTGAGACAGACGAAGACCTGCGAGCCGTTGCTGTTGGGCTCCAGGCTGCGGGCCATGCTGAGCACGCCGAAATCGTGCGGCAGGGCGGTCGGCTCGAGATCGACGAGATAGCCCGGGCCGCCGGCGCCGGTGCCCGTGGGGTCGCCGACCTGGATGACGAACGGGTGTCCGTTGCTCGCCTCGGCGACGATGCGGTGGAAGATGATGTCGGTGTAGAACCCGCCGTCGGCGAGGCTCAGGAAGTTCCAGCTCGTGTTCGGCGCATGGTCGGGGCGCAGGCGGAACTCGATCTCACCCATGCTCGTCTCGAAGACGATGTGCTTGTCGACCCAGGCGCGGATGCCCGAATAGAACACCTCACGGGGCCGGGGCTCCTGCCCCTGCTGGCGAAATGCCGAGTCGATCATCTCCTGCTGATACACCGGACGCGCCTGGCGACGCGGATCGGGCAGCGGCGGAACATAGATCTGGTTGTTCTGATCGACCGGATAGGCGTACTGCGGCGTGAGCATCGGCTGGAGCACGAGCGGCGCGCCCACGCCATCGCCATCGACAAAGAGCTGGGCGTAGTGCAGGTGCTTGTGCTCCCCGCTCCAGAGCTGGGGGAACATCGCGGCGAGATCGACCCTGCCTGGCGCGACGGCGACGCTGGTGAGCTCGCTGCCATCGGGGTTGAGGATGCCGATGGTCGCGCTCTCGGCGTTTTCCGGCGCCTCGACCACGACGGGGATGGGGCGATCGACGCCGTAGTAGGTTCGCTCGGGCGTGATCTGCGCGAGCGTGGGAGCGGCCATCGACCCAAGCAATGCCGCGCCGGCAATCAAGCGCCCGGACAGACCGACGAGATGTTCATGCGTTCTCATACGCCCACTGTATCATCGCTCCGGCGGGAGGGCTCTGATGTGCCGTCGGGCCTTGAGAGCTTGCCGATGCGGCGACACTCACGGCGCAAAGTCCGCGTGATGAGTCCGGCAATGGGCTCGATAGCGGTCGCTTGGTTGGATCAGTAGCGGATCTGGATTTCGCCATCGAGGTCGATGATCTTCCAGGGATCCGCGTCGCCGAACTGGGCGGTGCCGTTCTCGATGTTCGAGAGGGCGGCGAGCAACTCGCCGGTGCGATCGAGATACCACGAGACGCCGTAGTCGGCGCGCAGCAGGTTTGTGCCCTTGGTGTGATTGAAGTCGGACCTTGACTCGAGCCCGTCGGCAACGAGCGCGGCGCTGCTCGGGCGGATCGACGAGAGATGGCGTGAGCCGTTCGGCCCGACACCGCGGTAATGGTAGTTGCCGATGACTCTGGGGGCGGGCGCCCGACGCGACTGGAGCTGAAACTCGGTCGCGTATCGCTCGTACTGCTGTTCCCCGCTATGCGACGGGCAGTAAAAAATCTTCGGCGCGTCGAGGTAGTCCAATCCGAAGAGGACACCCAGTCCGTCCCAATCGCCGGGGGCGAGCTCGCGCCCTCTGTCGGGGCCACGGAACTGACCGTTTGCCCGGTCGTCGCTCCTCTCCGGCGCGAGGCGGAGTGTCGTCATCTTGCCCGGATCGGCAAGCGGGCCGCGAATGAAGACACTGCCCGGCATCGCGTCTTGGCGATCGTTGGCGTACATGGTGATGCCGAGGCCGTGCTGGCGGATGTTGGAGGCGCAGTTGACCCGCCGGGCCGTCTCCTGCATCTGCGAGAGCGTGGGCAGCAGGATGGCCATGAGCAGGGCAATGACGGCCATCGAGACAAGGATGTCCAGCAGCGAGAACCCCCGCCGGAACGGGCTCATAGACCGAGCAGACGAGCAAGATCGGCTGGCGTCAGCGACCATGAATGCAGTCTCCGCCGTGCTCCCACTGGGTAACAATGCTCCGAGGCGGCCTCGAAGCCCGCAACCAGCGTACAGAAATCGGACCTCGAACGCAAGTCATATATTCCAGCGAGGAGAGATTGATTTTATCGGACGATCCGAGTCCGCGAGGAAACGCTTGCGAATTTGGATCTTGGGGGAATCCCGAGAACCGGTCAGTGCGTATCAGGTACCTGTACAGGATGCTCGCTCGGGGGAGAGAGGATGCCAATTCCGGGCCGCTCGGCCCGATCCAACGGCGAGGCGAATCATGGCGGCTGACAAGCCTACGCAAGGGCAGATTGACCTTGATTTGATGACGCGTATCGCGTCCGGTGAGGAAAAGGCTGTAGAGGATTTGTACGACCGGTTTGGCTCGCTCGTGTACCGCCTGGCGTATCAGTCGATGCCGACGCGAGCGGAGGCAGAAGACGCTGTTCAGGAAGTGTTCGTGCGTTTGTGGAAGACAGCGGATCGGTTCGATCCGAAGAGGGCGGCCTTGGTGACCTGGGTGATGCTGATTACGAGACGACATCTTGTGGACAAGCTTCGGCGGACGCGGGCCCGGGTGAAGGCCTCGACCCTGGACGAAGCGCCGCAGCCGGGGGTTGGCGCCAGAGAGGGCGACAGGTTCGAGCAGGATGAGCGGTTCGAGGCGTTGATGGAGCGGGTGAACGCGCTGCCGGAACTTCAGCGGACGGTCATTGTAAGAGCATACCTGGGCGGGCAGACGCTTCGGCAGATTGGTGAGGAGTTGGATACCCCATTGGGTACGATCAAGTCGGCGTTGAGCAGGGCCCTGGCCCGCCTTCGCGAGCGGTCGGGTGAGGAGTTTGCGCTATGACGATTCAGGAGATGATCGAGAACGCCGTCCTGGACGCGGTCGGCCTACTCGACGACGACGAGCAGCGGGAGTTTGACCGGGCGTTCGAGGCGTCCTCGCCCAAGATCCAGGCGATGGTGCGCGCCGAGCAGACGCGTCTGTCGAATCTGAGCGGGCTGCTGCCGTGCGTCGATCCGCCGGTGTCCCTGCGGGCCGAGGTGATCGGTCGGGTGCGCGAGGCGATCGCCGCGGCATATCTCGCCGAGGAGGCAGTGCCCGCCAGGCGTCCGACGCTCGAGCTGATTCCCAGCCGCAAGGTCTCGCCGATCTGGCGTGCGGCGGCGATCGGCTCGCTCGCTGCTGCGCTGGTCTTCGGCGTGAGCGTGGCGCAAATGACCGACCACTACGATGAGTTGCGCGACGCGATCGGCAAGGACCAGCTCATCGAGCAGATCACCCAGCAGTTCGGCTCGCGGTATGTTCAGGACATGATCTTCGACGGCGACACCGCCCGATTCGTGTTCACGTCTGCGAGCGAGGACTTTGGCGGGCAGGCCGCGGTCTTCTTCAACGAGGGCTGGGAAGGGGCCAGGTTCTTCTCGACCAAGCTCTCGTCGGCGGATGGGCAGCGGTTCCGTCTGGCGATCGTCGATGACAATAACTCGGTGATCCAGGAGCTTCTGGCGTTCGAGGCCAGCGGCGGGCCGCTGGACAGCGAGCAGATCGAGTTCAATCCGCAGGAGGCGCGCCTGGCCAACGCCCGCCTTGCCGTGTTCGCCGAGGACGACGAGTCGAGCGAGCCGATTCTGCGGTCGCTGCCGATCGCCTGACGGCTGGACCTTGGTTCACGAAAATCTCCGACCCCACCTGGGGCCGGTTTCTTTGCGCGGAGTTGGGCGATCCTCATTTCGGGCGAGCGCGGCACCGATCGGGCATGCGAGCGATGACCCGGACCTTCGCAGAGCCTCAGGTCCGGCGTCGGGGCGTGCCCGGGGAGGATCGGGCACGCAGAAAACGTGCTGAAGACTCTCTAGCTCGCGGAGGAGGGTCCGATCCAGCGGGCGTCGTCGAGCACGAGGTCGAGCCCGGCGGCCTGTTCGAACTCCGACTTCACCTTCGCGAGCTTGCGGTAGAGCACGAGCATGAGCAGGACGCAGAGGAGCGCGCCGATCGAGACGCCGACGGCGGCATAGTAGAGTTGCTCGGATTCGATCGGCTCGCCGACGACGACGGGCCCGGCGAGCTGGGCGGCAGCGCCCGTGCCCCGGCCATTCACGTTCGCGGCGCTGACGACGGCTCTTGCGTAGGTGTCGAGCACGCGTTCGGTCTCGCGAGCGCCCTCGCCGCGGAGTTCGAGCGTGACGCGGTCAACGCCGGTGTCGATGACGGCCAGATCGTTCTCGAGGCGCACGAGCAGCGAGCCGGCGTCGGTCAGCTCGTCGATGCCTCGATCGGCCATGCGGTTTGCGGAGCTCTCGATGACACCGGGGTCCATGAGGATGCCCTCGGTGGCTTCCTTCCAGACGCGCATCTGCTCGTCGGTCAGGGTCCGGCCGGTGACGTGCGGCTCGATGCTCACGAGCGCGGCGTAGCGGGCCGGGGCGATCGAGCCGGCGGTGATCCAGGCGAATGCGCCGACGATGGCGAGGCTGAGGACCAGGCAGACCAGGCCGATGCCCGACTTCGCGCCGGCTTGGCGCTGGTTGAGCCGCTTTTCCATGATCTTGAGGCGATGGGTCGCCTGGACGACCTCGCCGCGCTGCTTGATGAGGGTCTCGGCCTCGTCCATGCGCTTCATCAGGGCGGTGCCGGCGGTCTTGAACTTCCTGGCCCGCTCGCGCAGGAGCTTGCGGCCGAGACGCAGGCGCTCGCGCCGGGTCTGGTTCCATTCGTCGGGACGGGCGACGGTGATAACCTGAGTCTCGACGGGGCCGCTGCTGGCGCGGGCCTCTTCAGGCTGCACCCGCAGATCCTCGGCCTCCGGCGGGCCCTTCTCGGCCTCGGACCGCAGGCGCTGGTTCTCCCTGGCGAGATTCTCGAGATCACTCTGGAGCTTGTCGCGCTGGTCGACAAGTTCCTTGATGCGCTCTGCGACCTCTTCGTCCAGGCCGCTCTGTGAGCGTGCCTCGTCGAGGCGCTGCTCGAACTCCAGGGCGCGAACCTCTGCGCCCTTCTCGCGAGCGACGGACTGGGCGAGCGCTTCTTCGAGCATGCCGCACTGCTCGCGCTGGCGCTCGACTTGCTCGCGGGCCTGGGCGAGCTCACTCTCGAACCGCTCGGCGGAGGCATGGGCCTCCTCGAAGCCTCGGCGAACAGCCTTGTACTCCTCGGCGAGGGTCCGCATCTCCTCGGTGCGGGTCTGGAGCTGTGCGTTTGCCTCGTCGAGCTTCTGCTGGCGATCGTCGATCTCGGCGCGCAGGCGTTGGCGCTCGCCCTCGATGAGCTCTTGGGCCTCGGATTGGGTGCCGGCCTGCTGCTGGCGTGTATCTTCGAGCTCTGCGCGGAGGGCCTCGATCGCGTCGCGGGCCTGGGCCTCGCGCCGCTCGAGGGTCTGCTGGAGCTGGTCGACCTGCTCCTGGAGAGCCTGGGCATTCTCGGAGCCCTCGCAGTTTGCGGTGACGAGCTCTTCGCGGACGGTCTCGAGCTCGCCCTGGAGCTTCTCGACCTGCACGCGAGCCTGGGTCTCGGCCTGGGCCAGACGGGCTTCCAGCTCGGCGACTGTCTTTTGGAGCTGTGCCCGCGCGTTCTCTACGCCGTCGGCGTGCGAGCGCATCTCTGCCAGGGCACGCTCGCGTGCCTCGAGCTCTTCGTGCAGCTTCTCGATCTGATTCGAGAGTTCCTGGATCCTCGCCGACGCCTCGGTGCGGGCGGCGTCGCGCTCCTTGGAGAGCGAGGCGGCCTCTTGCTTTAGCGTCTCGCGCTCCCTGCGGAGCACATCGATCTGATCGCGCAGCGACTGGCTCTCGACCTTCCAGGACTCCTCGCGGGCCTCGCGATCGCGCTGGCGCTGGGCCGCGAGATCGTGGGCCGAGCGGAGCTCGGCGCGAGCGCCGGTGAGTTCCTCGCCCAGCTCCTGGAACTTGGCGCGGGCGGCGTCGAGCTCGTGCTGGAGATCGGCGACGCGGGCCTGGGCGGTCTCGTGCTCGCGCTTGGTGATGGACGATTCCCTGGCGAGTTCGGCGACCTTGTTGCGGGCCGCGGCGAGCTCCTCGTGCTGGTCCTTGAGCTTGGACGCCCGCGACTTCAGCTCATGCTCGCGCTGGGTGATCGAGTCCTGGAGTTCCTTGAGGCGGGCGGTCTCGCGCCGGCGGATCTCGTGGGCCTCGCGGAGGGCCGCGAGCTGCTTCTCGACGTCCGCCACGAGCGCCATGACGTCCTCGCGCGACTGCGGCGCCGCGGACGGGTTGACGCTGCCATGAGGCGGGGTTTCCGATCCCATCTGCGAAGCTACTCCGATCGCCCGGCACTTCAGGCCCGGTCTGGCGGCTATCGGCAGGACGAAGCGGCGTCTGAACCGTCGCAGAGCGACGCCGAGCATTCTCCGGCGGCAAATCCGGACGGTCTCTGCGCTCCGGGCAGATTCGGGGAATACCGACATGTGACGGCGGGTTCCCGGGAGGCTGGGCTCAACTTGCAGTGGGTTGTCGGTCCGATATTGAGGAGTAGATCATGCTGAATCGACGCGGATTTGGAGCGAGCGAGGCCATCGGCGCAATCGTCGCGCTGGGCGCGGCGGGGCTCGTCGGATACTCGATGCTCTCGGGCGAGTGCCTGCTCGGCGGGTGCGACGCGGGGAGTGCAAGCTCCGCGGCGATCCCGGCGACGGCGACCGTCGTCGGCACCGAGGGCGTCGACGGCTCTGGCTGCTCCCTCGAGGGATGTGAAGACTCCGAGATCCTCGCGATTGGAGATGCCCCCGACGCCAATCTGACGCTGGTGAAGGCCGCTGGGCATGAGGGGAGCGACTGCTGCGAGGTCGATGCGAGCAGCGAACCCGATAAGGGCACCTGCCTGAGCGAGTGCTCGGGTGAGGACGAGACGCCGCTGGACTGATCGATTTTGGCTACGCACGACCGACTCTCAGGGCCTCCTCTCGGGGGCTCTGTCGTTGCGCTGGATGGCCTCGGTCCGCGGGCGAGTTACACTGCGGCATGGCGACGTTCCTCTTCAAGACCGAGCCCGGCGACTATTCGTGGGACGATCTCGTGCGCGACAAGCGGACTGCGTGGGATGGCATCACCAACCCCGCGTCCCTCAAGCACCTGCGCTCGGCCAAGAAGGGCGACGAGGCGTTCATCTATCACACCGGCGATGAGCGCCGGATCGTGGGCCTTGCGGAAATCGTCAAGGGGCCGTACCCCGACCCGGCAAGGCCCGAGCAGACCAAGGCCGGGCAGACGAAGTTTCCGCTGGTGGATATCAGGGCTCTGCGGGCGATGCAGACGCCGGTGACGCTTGGCGAGATCAAGGG